>NZ_JBSFLZ010000040.1:0-47441 GCF_053599315.1 Saccharopolyspora sp. NPDC000995 | reverse complement strand
GTCCGCGACCGGCCCCGGGTCAGCGGCTGGATCGAGGTGGACGCCTGGCACAGCTGGGGCGGCTGAGCGCCGGCCCGGCGCGTGCGGGCCCGCATCGTTTCGCGATCTACTTCGCTACCAGGTCCGGCGGGATGGGCTGGTCGTTGGCGATCGCCTCGAACATCCGCTTGGCGGCGGCGGAGTCCCAGATGATCACCGAGCCGCCGTCGGAGTCCTTGCCGAAGCGGCCGAACGGCGCGCTGGTGGTGACGCCCTGACCGCTGCTGATGTCGCCCATCGCCAGCGCCAGCGACGCCAGATGCCACAGGTGGTCGCCGTCGTTGACCAGGAACGTCTTGCTGGCCCCGGAGGCCAGCGGGAACAGCCGGAACGGGTTGAGCAGCGTCGCCGGGCTGGTGGCCTTTTTGACCAGGGCGGCCAGCAGCTTGCGCTGGTTCTCCGCTCGCTCCAGGTCCCCGCCCTTGAGCGAGTAGCGGGCCCGCACGAAGCCCAGGGCCTGCGGCCCGTCGAGCTCCTGACAACCGGCCTGCAGATGCACGTTGGCCATCTCGTCGTCCATCGGCTGGTCCAGGCAGATGTCCACCCCGCCGACGGCGTCGACCAGGTCGGAGAACCCGCCGAAGCCGATCTCCGCGTAGTGGTCGATGTGCACGCCAGTTGCCTGTTCGACGGTCTGCGCCAGCAGCTGCGGCCCACCAAAGGAGAACGCCGCGTTGAGCTTCGTCTTGCCGTGCCCCGGGATCGCGACGTACGAGTCGCGGGGAAGGCTGATCAGCGCCGGCTGGCCGCCACCGCTGGGGATGTGCACCAGCATCACGGTGTCGGTGCGACGTCCGGCGGCGTCGCCGGCCGACAGTTGCTCCCGCTGCGCCTCGTCGAGGCCTTCGCGGCTGTCGGAGCCGACCAGCAGCCAGTTGGTGCCTGCCGAGTCCGGGGCCTGCCCGCCGAAGCCCAGCGCGTCGGTGCGCTGCAGCATGCTGTCGAAGTAGATCACCAATCCTGCCAGGAGCAGGACCAGCACGACCAGCGTGATGCCGATGCGCCGGCCCCACCGCTTCTCCTTGCGGCGCGGCGGCAGCGGCGGTGGCTCGTCCACCGGCCGCCGGGGCCCGCGGTGCGGAGGCGGTGGGCGCCCGCCTGGCGGCGGCCCGCCCGGGGCCTCTCGGTAGTAGTCGTACCTCTCGCCGCCGCCTTGCGGTCTCCGGCTCCTCGGCGGTTGCCCCGCCGACCAGTCGCTCATGCACACACCTGCGTCGGTTCGATCCGGCGCGCCCCGCACGCGCCGGGTTTGGCGTGAAGCATTCCAGACGGCTGGGCCGGAAGCACCCACCGCTACCGAACAGTGATCGACCATCACCCGTTTTGGCTGGTGAGGGGCGCGAGCGCAGGCTCACCAGCCACCAGCCGTGGTGATCAGGCGTTGACGGCGTCCCGCACCGCCTCCGCCCAGAGCCCGACCGCGTCGTCGACCTGCTCGGCGGTGACGATCAGCGGCGGGATCATCCGCACCACGTTGCCGTGCGGGCCGCAGGTCAGCAGCAGCAGCCCGCGCTCGGCGGCGGCCTGGTGCGCCCGGGTGGCCGTCGCGGTGTCCGGCGTGCCATCGGGCGTGCTGAACTCGTTGCCGACCATTAGGCCCAGCCCGCGCACGTCGCCGATCACCGGGTGCTCGGCGGCGACCTTGCGCAGGCCCTCCTGCAGCCGGGTGCCCTGCTCGGCGGCGTTCTCGACGAGGTGTTCGTCGCGCACCACGTCGAGGGTGGCCAGCGCCGCCGCGGCGGCCACCGCGTTGCCGCCGTAGGTGCCGCCCTGCGAGCCCGGCCATGCCTGGCTCATCAGCTCCTCCGGCGCGGCGATGGCCGACAGCGGGAAACCGCTGGCCAACCCCTTGGCGGTGATCAGGATGTCCGGCCGGATCCCGGCGTGGTCGTGGCCCCAGAACCGGCCGGTTCGACCGACACCGGTCTGCACCTCGTCGACGATGAGCAGGATTCCGTGCCGGTCGGCGCGTTCCCGTAGGCCAGCGAGGAACGCCGGCGGTGCGGGGATGTAGCCGCCCTCGCCGAGCACCGGCTCGATAATGATCGCGGCGGTGTCGCGCGGGGAGCTGACGGTGACCAGCAATTGGTCGAACTCGGCCAGCGCGTGGCGCACCGCCTCGGCCTCGCTGGTGCGGTGGCGGTAGGCCTCCGGGAACGGGGTGAACACCACGCCGGGCATCATCGGGCCGATCCCGGCCCGCACTTTCACTCCGGAGCTGGTCAGCGCGCCCGCGCCCATCGTGCGACCGTGGAAGCCACCCTGGAAGGCCACGATGTTCTGCCGCTCGGTGGCCTGGCGGGCCAACCGCACCGCCGCCTCGACCGCTTCGCTACCAGAGTTGACGTAGAACAGCCGGTCCAGGCCGGTCGGCAGCACCTCGCCGAGCCGTTCGGTCAGCTGCAGTAGCGGCCGGTGCATGACGGTCGTGTACTGGCCGTGAATGAGGGTACCCACCTGGCGATGGGCCGCCTCGACCACGCGCGGGTGGCAGTGTCCCGTGCTGGTGACCCCGATCCCGGCAGTGAAGTCCAGGTAGCGGCGATCCTGCTCGTCGTAGAGGTAGACGCCTTCCCCACGGGCGGCTAGGACCGGCGTGGCCTGCTTCAGCGCCGGCGAGAGCTCAGCCATGATCGACTCCAAGCTTCGAAGCGTGCAAAATGTAGGATTGTTGACAATCTCCGCTGACATGCAACCATCACCGAGCGTCGCTGTCCACCACCGAGGCAGAAGGGTTCGCCGTTGCCATGACAACCTCATCCGAGCAGCACCCCCGAGAGGCAGTCGTCGTCGACGCCGCGCCGAAACAACTCCTCATCGGCGGCAAATGGCGCAACGCCGACGGGGACCGCAGCTACGAGGTCGAAGACCCCTCCACCGGCCGGGCGCTGTGCTCGGTCGCCGATGCCTCCCCGCACGACGGGCTGGCCGCGCTGGCGGCCGCGGCCGACGCCCAGCCCCAGTGGGCCAAGCACCCGCCCCGCGAGCGCGGCGAGATCCTGCGGCGCGCCTTCGAGCTGATCATGCAGCGGCACGAAGATCTTGCGCTGCTGATGACGCTGGAGATGGGCAAACCACTGGCCGAGTCGCGCGCCGAGGTCACCTACGCGGCTGAGTTCTTCCGCTGGTTCTCCGAAGAAGCCGTGCGCATCGGCGGCGACTACGCGGTGGCTCCCAATGGCAGCGGCCGGTTCCTGGTGATGCACCAGCCGGTTGGACCAGCGCTGCTGATCACCCCGTGGAACTTCCCGATGGCGATGGGCACCCGCAAGATCGGCCCGGCCATCGCTGCGGGCTGCACCTCGGTGATCAAGCCAGCGCACCAGACGCCGCTGTCGATGCTGGCTCTGGCCGAAATCCTCATCGAAGCCGGGCTGCCGGACGGCGTCCTCAACTTGGTGACCTCGCGCCACGCCGGCGAGCTGATGGAACCGATGATCCGCGACAGCCGCGCCCGCAAGCTGTCATTCACCGGTTCCACCGCTGTGGGCCGCAAACTCATCGAGCAGTCCGCCGACCAGGTGCTCAAGGTGTCGCTGGAGCTGGGCGGCAACGCTCCGTTCATCGTGTTCGACGACGCCGACCTAGACGCCGCGGTCGACGGTGCGATGCTGGCCAAGATGCGCAACATCGGCGAGGCCTGCACGGCGGCCAACCGGTTCTACGTGCACGCCGACGTCGCCACGGAGTTCTCCCAGCGGCTGGCCGAGCGGATGAGCGGCCTGCGGGTGGGCCGCGGCGTCACCGACGAGATCCAGGTGGGGCCGTTGATCGACGACGCCCAGCTGGGCAAGGTCACCGACCTGGTCGCCGACGCCGTGCGGCTCGGCGCGAAGGTCGTCACCGGCGGCGGTGCCCGCGACGGTGACGGCTACTTCTATCAGCCGACCGTGCTGACGAACGTACCGCTGGAGGCCCGGATGGGGCGGGAGGAGGTCTTCGGGCCGGTCGCCCCGATCACCACCTTCACCGACGAGCAGGCGGTCATCGCCCAGGCCAACGACACCGAGTACGGCTTGGTCAGCTACCTCTACACCCGCGATCTGCAGCGCGGCCTGCGGGTTTCCGAGGCGCTGGAGAGCGGCATGGTCGGGCTCAACCAGGGCATCGTGTCCAACCCGGCGGCGCCGTTCGGCGGGGTGAAGCACTCCGGCCTCGGCCGCGAAGGTGGCAAATTCGGCATCGACGAGTTCCTCGAGACGAAGTACGTCGCCGTCGGCGGACTCTGAGACATTCGCACGAAAGGGGTGGGCTTCCTCCGCGGTGGAGGGAGCCCACCCCTTTCTCGGGCGTCAGCTCGCCATGGAGCCGTTGAGGCGGTCCAGGGCGTCGTTCATGTGCTCCGTCAACCGCCCTAGCAGCAGCTGCTCGTCGCCGGCCTCGATCGCGTCAACGAGGCCCTTGTGCTCATCGACCAGCGCCTGCACGTCCGCGTGGTACTTGTCCTGCAGCGCGGTCAGGCACATCCGCTTCTCCACCAGCAGCGTCTGCGCCATCCGCTGCAGCCGGGGGCTGCCCGACACCCGCACGAGCGTCTCGTGGAACTCCTGGTCGGCGTCGGCCAGCTCGATCGAATCGCCCCTTCCGGCCGCCGCAACCATCCGGCTCTGCGCAGTGGTCAGCTCCGCCACCGCCTCCACCCGGTGGTGTCGAACGATCTGCTCGCACGCGGCGCGCTCCACCGCCAGGCGGGCCAGGTAGATGTCGTGGACGTCCTCGGCGTCCAACGTCATCACGAACAGCCCGCGGTGCGGTTCGCTGCGCAGCAGCCCCTCGGCGACCAGTCGCTGCATGGCCTCCCGCAGCGGCCCGCGGCTGACGCCCAGCCGGGCCGCGAGCTCGGCTTCGCCGAGCTGACTACCAGGTGGCAGCGACCCGTACATGATCGCCGCCCGCAGCTGGTCGGCCACGATCGCCGCGGTCGACTTGCGCTGCACCGGCTCTAATTCACCCGGCTGCGAGTTCTGCTCGTCGGTCCCGAGCACCTGACACCATCTCCTCATCCCTGGGAGGCATTGCGCTCCCCTCCTGTTCCTTCGCGGAACAGCGTTCCCAATCCGTCGTGCACCGCGCGATCACCGGCCAGCCGCAGCGCTTCCCACGTGCTGACCTGGTTGGCCGTGAGCACCGGCTTGCCAAGCCAGTCCTCCAGGTCGCTCAGCCACGCCGCGGTGTGCAGCGCGGTGTCCGGCATCAGCAGCGCATCGGCCCGGTCGTCGTCGTTGGCCGCAGCGAACTCCAGCACTTCGCCGCGCTCGAGTGTGCCGACCTCAGCGGCGGTGATGATGCCCCTGCTGGACAACCGCACCACCTCCAGGCCGGCGGCCAGCAGGAACTCCACGAACTTCGCCGCCACGTCGTCCGGGTAGGTCGCGGCGACCGCCACCCGCCGCAGCCCAAGGCAGGCCGCGGCGTTCACGAACGCGAACGACGTGCTGGAGGTCGGCAGGTCGGTGACAGCCTGCAACTTCTCCACTTGCTCGCGAGCACCCTGCCAGCCGAAGACGAAGCTGCCGCTGGTGCACGCCCAGATCACAGATTGCACGCGGTGCTCCAGCAACTGCCGGGCACCGTCGGCGAGCACGTCGTCCGAGCCGATGTCCAGCAGCGCGTCGACCCGGTGCGCGTCCTCGCGCATCAGGGTGTGTACCAGCGGCAGGCGAATGCCGTCGCCGAGCTGTCGTTCGAGGGTGGGGTAGTCGTCTTCGGCGCTGTAGCCGGGGTAGAGAATTCCTGCGGTGTACGACACCGGGGAGCTCCGTCCTTCGTCGACATCGGTTTCCGACACCACCGCGGCGATTCCGGGCGCCAACACCGGACGACCGGTCGATTGTTGACAATGTTACCGCACGAGTCGCCGCGGCTAACTCAATCTTGATGCGATCGTCACGCGGCCGGGGCGTCCACCGCCTGCATCAACCGCTGTTCCGGGGCCACCGCCGACAGGCCCATCTCACGCAGCGCAGCCCAGATAGTGACCTGGTTGGCCGTCAACACCGGCTTGCCCAGCTCCTGCTCCAGCGGCCCGATGATGTCGTAAGTCGGCAGGTTGGTGCAGCTGATGAACATCGCCTCGGACTCCGGCCGGTCTGCCGAACGGACGATGTCCACCACCTGCCGGTAGTTGACCTTCCAGATCTGCCCGAGCAGCCCCAGGCCGACGCTGGTGACCACCTCGACGCCGTGCTCGTCGAGAAAGCCGTGCAACCGCTCGGTCACGCTCTCCACATACGGCGTGGCGATCGATATCCGGCCGATGCCCAGCATCTGCAGGGCCTGCACCAGCGCGCCGGAGGCGGTGACCGCGGCGGGCGCACCCGCCTGCAGCATCACCTCGACCAGCGACCGCTCACCGGTGGCCCCGTTGACGAAGCTGCCGGAGGTGCACGCGTAAGCGACCACCTCCGGCTCCGGGACCAGCAGGTCGCGGGTCGCGCCGTGCACCGCCGCTTCGTCGCTGACCAGACTGGCCTGCTCGACGGTCACCGGCACCGGCACGAACGCCGTGCGCGTCAGGTACAGCGAGACGCCCGCTGGGGTCCACCGCCACAGTTCGCGGTCCAGCGCAAGGTCGAACGGGGCAATCACTCCCACGCCGCGTTGCGGCTCCGGGCCCGATACCGCCCCGAGGAAGTCAGGCGGCATGTGCACCCCCGTCAACCCTGGTAGCGGTCGTAGCGGAGGGTTTCGCCGACGCTGCCGGAGCGCCACACGTCGTTGCACGCCTCGGCGATCCGGTCCAACCCCTCGACGATGGTGGCATAGACGTTGCCCGGCACCCAGCCCACGTCGCCGTTGAGCAGCAGGTTGTTACGCCCGTAGAAGATTGCCAGGTCGATCACGCCAGGCAGTTCGTGGATGTTCTTCTCCTCCTTGAACTGGCGGTCGAGCATGCCGCCCGGGAAGGAGAAGTACACGACATCGCCGGGGATCGGAGTGACCGTCGGGTTCTCCTGACCTGGCTCCTCAGCCGCGAACCGAGGCACCATCGTGTAGATCTCGTTGCGCGCGTACTTGGCGTGGTGAACCGGCCCGACCTGGGGCAGCGCCTGCCACACGGCTTCGCAGGTGCGGGGGGCGTCCTTGTCGAGCAGTTCCGCCACGCAGGACACACCGCGCTTTTCCAGGGTGATCGACAAGTACCTGGGCATCGTGATCTTCCGTTCGCAGGAGCGGGGACTGTTGGCTCATCTCCTCCGGTCCCGGCCTCTACCCGGGCCCGGCCGGCGAGGTCGGGATTCGCCTCGTCGGCCGAGGGCACCCGTGGATTGTTGACAATCCTACGAACGCTTCATAGCGTGTCAATGCCCCAGGCCCAACGCGTTTTCCCGTTCAGCGCGGGGGAAACAAACTCTTAACCGGCGCGCCCGACGATCACCGCTGCCCGGCCCCCGCACGCAAAGCCCCTAAGGTCAGATCATGATCAGCCGCCCCCCTACGGTCGTCGTTCTGCACGACGGGAACCCGCCCGCGGAATTGGCCCGCATCCAGGACCACGCCGAGCTCCGCTACGCCGACGCCGACGAGCTAGCCACCGCGCTGCCCGGCGCCGACGTGCTGTTCGTCTGGGACTTCCGCTCCGATGCGATCACCTCGGCATGGCCGCACGCCGACGCGCTGCGCTGGTTGCACGCGGCCAGCGCCGGGGTCGACCACCTGCTGTTCCCCGCCCTGCGCGACTCCGAGGTGCTGCTGACCAACTCCCGCGGCGTCTTCGACCGACCGATGGCCGAATGGGTGCTCGGCGCCGTGCTCACCTTCGCCAAGGAACTGCACACCACCCTGCGGCTGCAAGACCGCAAGCAGTGGCGACACCGCGTGACCGAACGCATCGAAGGCAAGAGCGCACTGGTCGTGGGCACCGGCCCGATCGGCCGGGGCATCGCCCGCCAGCTCACCGCCGCCGGGCTGTCCGTGTCCGGTGCCGGGCGCATCGGACGCAGCGGCGACCCAGACTTCGGCGACGTGCACGCCTCCAGCGACCTCGCCCACGTCATCGGCGCCTTCGACTACGTCGTGCTCGCCGCCCCGCTGACCGAGCAGACCAAGGGGCTCGTTGACGCCGAGGTCCTCACCCACTGCCGCCCAGGCGCAAGGCTAATCAACGTCGGCCGGGGCGAACTCGTCGTCGAGACCGACCTGATCGCCGCCCTTCGCTGCGGGAAGCTGGCCGGCGCGGCACTGGACGTGTTCGAAACCGAGCCGCTGCCGCAGACCTCGCCGCTGTGGGAGCTGCCCAACGTGCTCGTCTCCCCGCACATGTCCGGGGACACCGTCGGCTGGGTCGACGAACTCGTCGACCTCTTCCTCGCCAACCTGCGCAGCTACACCGACGGCACACAGCTGCGCAACGTGGTCGACAAGCACCGGGGTTACGTCAGCGGAACGGAGCACTGATGGGCAACACCCAGCCGGCCGCCCGAACGGCAGCCGACCTCACCGCCACCGAACTCCTCGCCTGCTACGCCGCCGGGGAGCTGTCCCCGGTGGAAGCGACCGAAGCGGCGCTGCGCCGCATCGCGGACGCCGACGAGGCGGTCAACGCCTACTGCCTGGTCGACGCCGATCGGGCGTTGGAGCAGGCCAGGGCATCCGAACAACGCTGGCAGCGCGGCGAACCCGCCGGGCGGCTGGACGGCGTGCCGACCTCGGTCAAAGACATCTTTCTGACCAAGGACTGGCCGACGCTGCGCGGCTCCCGAACCATCGACCCGCACCAGCAGTGGACCGTCGACGCCCCGGCGGTAGCCCGGTTGCGGGAGCACAACGCGGTGTTCGTCGGCAAGACCACCACACCGGAGCTCGCGTGGAAGGGCGTCACCGACAGCCCGCTGCATGGCATCACCCGCAACCCGTGGGACCCGACTCGCACCGCCGGCGGGTCCAGCGGTGGTGCAGCTGCGGCAGTGGCGCTGGGCATGGCCCCGCTGGCCATCGGCACCGACGGCGGCGGCTCGGTGCGCATCCCTGCTGCGTTCTGCGGCATCGTCGCGCTCAAGGCGACCTACGGCCGGATACCGCACTACCCCGCCAGCCCCTACGGCACCCTCGCCCACGCCGGACCGATGACCGCTACGGTCACCGAGACCGCGCTGATGCTCGACGTGCTGTCCGAACCGGACAGCCGGGACTGGTCCGCGCTGGAACCGCCGAGCGGGTCCTTCGTGGACGGGCTCGACTCCGGGGTGCGGGGCCTGCGCATCGCCGTAAGCCTCGACCTCGGCTTCGGCACCTTCGTCGATCCCGAGGTGTCGCACGCGGTCACCGCAGCCGCCCGGGCCTTCGAGGAGCTCGGGGCCATCGTCGAGGAGGTCGCTCCCGGTATCACCGATCCGGTCGAGGACTTCCACGTGCTGTGGTTCACCGGTGCCGCGAAGTCCGTCGAGCACCTCACCCCCGAGCAGCGGGAGCTGCTGGACCCAGGCCTGCACGAGATCTGCCAGCAGGGGCTGACCTACTCCGCCCAGGACTACCTGGAGGCGACCAACACGCGGATGCTTACCGGGCAGCGAATAGGAGCGTTCCACCAGACCTACGACCTGCTGCTCACCCCGACCGTGCCGATCCCGGCGTTCGAAGCGGGCCTGGAGGTCCCGGTCGGTTCCCCCAGCCCGCGCTGGACGAGCTGGACCCCATTCACCTACCCGTTCAACATGACCCAGCAGCCCGCCGCGAGCATCCCCTGTGGACTTACCGCTGACGGGTTGCCGATCGGCCTGCAGATCGTCGGCCCCCGCCACGGCGACGCGAAGATCCTCCGCGCGGCCCGCGCCTACGAGCGGACACACCCCTGGCAGCGCCCCAGAACCTCCTGATTCGGAGCGACTTCACGCCAGGGTGAGCAAGGTGGCGAAGCCGAGGACCGTCACCAGAATCGTGGAGCAGGCGCCGAGCACGAAAGCCTTGGCGCCGTTTCGCAGCAGCGCCTTGATCCGCACCCCGAACCCCAGCGCGAACAGCGCGCCCGTCAGCAGCAGGGTGGTCAACTGCTTCGCGCCGTCTAGCACTGTCCCAGGCAGCACACCAGCGCTGCGAACCGCCACCGCGACCAGGAATCCGAGCACGAACAGCGGCATGATCGGTGGCCGCTTGCCGCTGTCGGCGGCGCTGTGGCGGCGCTCCACCAGGCTGACCACGGTCACCATCGGCGCCAGCACGACAACACGGCTGAGCTTGACGACCACTGCGACCGCCACCGCGGCCGCACCGGCCGGCGACGCGGCCGCCACCACTTGCGCCACCTCGTGCACGCTGCCGCCAGCGACACGGCCGGTCTCATCGCCCGACAACCCAAACCCGACGGCCACCGCGGGCAACGCAAGCATCGAGATGGTCCCGAAGACCGTCACCATCGCCACGCTCGTGGCCACGTCCTCGTCATCGCGCTCGACCACGCTCTCCATCGCCGCTACCGCCGACGCACCGCAGATAGAGAAGCCCGTCGCCACCAGCATCGACAGCCCGCGCGGCACCCCCATCAACCGACCTATCAGCAACGTCCCCACGAAGGTCAGGGTCACGATCAGCAGCACCGCCACCACAGTGCCCGCACCGAGCCCCAGCACCTGCGTCACCGACAGCTGCAAACCCAGCAACACCACCCCGACGCGCAGCAACTTCCTGGTAGACCACGCGATGCCCGGCCGCGCCGACGCCGGAAAGCTCGGCACGTTGCCGGCCACTATGCCCAGGACCACCGCGATGGTCAACGCGCTCACCGCCGGAACCAGCTCGGAGATCGCCATGGACACCGCGATCGCCACAGCGGTGACCGCGAGACCCGGCCACAACTCCACGACGCCTGCACCTGACTGCTGCGAACTGAATGTTTTCGTCACCCGTTCAGGCTTGCCTGGACGCCGCCCGCGCAGTAGCCATGGTTTGCACAGGAGGTCATAGCTGAAGTGCATGCCCGACATGCGGGCGGGCCGCGAGCGAGCCGAACTCACCCGGCTAATGACCTACCCTGAGGGCATGGCCCCGCCCGACCCCGAATCGCTCCGGCTCCTGGTCCTCGTCGGCGAGCTCGGCAGCATCGGAGCCGCAGCGGCCGAGTTGCAGGTCAGCCAGCCCTCGGCGAGCAAGCGCCTCAGCCGGTTGGAGCGCCAACTCGCCCTACCGCTGGTGGAACGCACCCGGCAGGGCTGCACGCTCACCCCTGCCGGGGTCATGGTCTGCGACTGGGCCAACCAGGTCCTGGCACACGTCGACGGCCTGATGAACGGTGTGCGGGCGCTGCGTGCCCAGCACGAGTCAAAGCTCCGGGTCGCTGCCAGCATGACTGTCGCCGAATACCTCGTTCCCCGCTGGATCAGCCAGCTGCGCCGCACGCTGTCCGACGTGCACCTGGAACTCGACGTGGCCAACTCCCTGTCCGTGGCCGAAGCCGTCCGCCACGGACACGCCGACCTCGGCTTCATAGAAACCCCAGTGCCTCCTGAAGGCGTCTCGGTGCGGTTCGTCACCCGCGACCGCATGGTCGTCGTCGCACCGCCGGAGCATCCGTGGGCCCGGCTTCGTCGCCCACTGACCGCCACGGAACTCGCCGCGACCCCGCTGATCGTGCGCGAACACGGCTCCGGCACCCGCGAAACCCTCTACCGCGCGCTCGCCGAGGTCGGTGCTGACCCAGTCACCCCGCTGCTGGAGCTCCGCTCCACCACAGCTGCCCGCAACGCCGTCGTCGCCGGCGCCGGGCCCGCGGTCCTAAGCGTCCTCGCGGTCGCCACCGACCTCGCCGAGAAACGCCTCGTCGATGTACCCGTCGCAGCGCTCGACCTGCACCGCCCGCTGCACGCGGTCTGGCGCTCCGGCCTCCAGCTCACCGGCTCCGCCGCAGCCCTGCTGGCCACCGCCATACGCACGCCCGAGGCCAGCTCCGCCGGGTAAGCAGCGCTACTCCTCGTCCCAGGCCGACATCACGTGCTTGATCCGGCTGTACTCCTCCAGGCCGTAGCGGCCGAAGTCGCGCGCAGACGCCGAATGCTTGAACCCGCTATGCGGCATCTCCGCCGTGAACGGGTGGTGCGTGTTGATCCACACTGTGCCGGCCTGCAACCGCCGCGACACCCGCATCGCTCGCGCGTGGTCGCGCGTCCAGATGCTCGACACCAGCCCGTAGCGCACGCCGTTGGCCAGCTCGACAGCCTCCTGCTCGCTGTCGAAGCGCTGCACCGTCAGCACCGGCCCGAGCACCTCGTTCTGCACCAGCTCGTCGTCCTGCTCCACGCCGACGACCACCGTCGCCTCGTGGAAGAAGCCACGCTCCCCCTTGCGCCGCCCACCGGCGACGATCCGCGCGTGCTCCGGCAACCGCTCCAGGTGTGCCTGCACGATCTCTAGCTGCCCCAGGCTGTTCAACGGTCCGAACGCCGCGTCCAGATCCTGCGGCGGCCCCGGACGCATCGCCTCGGCCCACTCGGCCAACGCCGCCACGAACTCGTCGAACACCGCCGGACCCGCCAGCACACGGCTTGCCGCCGTGCAGCTCTGCCCCGCGTTGCCGAACGCCGCCGCCGCGATCCGCCGTGCCGCGCGCGGCACGTCCGCATCGTCGAACACCACCGCCGGGGCCTTGCCACCGAGCTGCAGGTGCGCCCGCTTTAGGTCGGCAGCCGCTGAACCCGCGACCTCCATCCCGGACCGGACCGTGCCGGTGATCGAGAACATCCCGGGCACTTCGTGCGCCACCATCGCCCGGCCGCTGTCGCGGTCCCCGCAAATCAGGTTCAACGCGCCCGCGGGCAAGAACTGGCCCGCGATCTCCACCAGCAGCGCGGTGCTCACCGGTGTCGTCTCCGCTGGCTTGATCACCACCGTGTTGCCCGCCGCAAGAGCCGGCGCGAACTTTGCCGCAGCCAGCAGCAGCGGATGCGTCCACGACGTGACCTGCGCGCACACCCCGATCGGTTCCCGCCGCGAGAACGACGTGTGTCCCGGCCGGTACTCGCCACCAGCCCCATCCTCCTGAACCCGCGCCGCCCCGGCGTAGAAGCGGATCAGGTCCACCGCCATCGGCAGCTCGTCGTCGCGCACCACCGACCAGGGCTTGCCGGTGTTGCGGCACTCTGCCACCACCAGCTCGTCGGCCCGCTGCTCGACGGCGTCGGCGACGTCGAGCAGCACCTGCTGCCGCTGCCGGGGCGTCGTCTGCGACCAGGATTCGAACGCCGACGCGGCCACCGCCATCACCGCGTCGACGTCCGTCCAGCGCGTCAGCGGAGCGGTGCCGTACTCCTCGCCGGTGCTCGGATCCACCAGCGGTAGCGTCTCGCCGGCCAGGGTGTCGGCGGGCTCGCCGTCGACGAAGTTGTGCAGTTCCAACGCCGTGGTCAAAAGATAGGCCTCCATCGCCGGGCCGACCGCCGTTGGCCGACCGGATGCTGCGTCCGCCAACCGACCCTATCCCCACGGCCGAGCGTGGGAAGGCGGCTCGCCGGGTCAGCTAGTCTTCGGCCGTCGCAGCCACTGCGCCAGAGTGCCCACCGCCATGAGGACCAGCACCGGCGCGAACGCCCACCGGTACGCCTGCGCCGCGAGCAGGTCCGACACCGACTGCAACACTGCGCCAACCAGCAGCTGGATCAGCACCGCCGCGCTGAACCCGCCCATGTTCACCACGCCCGAGGCGGTGCCGCAGCGGTGCCATCAGCACGAAGTGCACCCAGAACGAGCGACTGGTGCCGCGCTGCGCGATCACGTGGCGCAACGTGTGCGCGACCCGCTCGCGGGGCTTCGGCGTGTCGTGCACGGGCTGGGCGTGATCAGGCTGGGCGTAGTCAGGCTGGGCGTAGTCAGGCTGGGCGTAGTCAGGCTGGGCGTAGTCAGGCTGGGCGTAGTCAGGCTGGGCGTAGTCAGGTCGGTCCCGGATCGCGAGTGCCGCGAGCAGTGTCAGCACGACCGTCAGGGGCCCGGTGGAAAAGCGCCGCGCAATAGCAGAGCGCGCCGACTCCCGACACCAGCCACGCCACCTTCGACGATCTGCGGCGATCGTCGAAGCTCCTCGCTGGATGGCGCGGTCATGACGGTCTCGGACACCGGAAACTCGCCGACCTCTACAGCGCCCTGCGCGACAAGCAGATGCGGATCACCGCCACGGCCCGCACCCACGCCGTGCGCCCCCGCATCACCCAGCAGCACCTGCACCTCGCGTCGGCGCTCCGGGCCGGCGACCCGGAGCGGGCCAAGGCCGTGCTGCGCGAGCACCTGCTCGGCCCGGTCCGCGCTTTCGGCGTCGCCGGAGGCCTCTACCTCGACCCGGAATCGGAGTTCTGAGGCCGCTCTGAGCTTTTCTTAAGCCTTCGCCACGCCGCCCGCGAGGGTAATCAAATTAATTTTGATCAACACTGAAATAATCGTAATTGTAAAAACGACGGCTGCTCCGGGATTCGCCCCGCCAGTTTCGGAATCGCCGCCTAGCCTCGGGACGTGACCGAGAGGCAGTTCGTCAAGGCAACGCCTCCGCCAGCACTGCGGCAGCTGATCAGCGACATCTCCGGATACCGCGTGCGTTCCACGCCCGGCGTGCACCGCGGCCTCCCGTCGCGGAGTCTGACCATGATCATCGCGCTGGACGAAACGGTGGACGTCACCTTCGACTCGGGCTACCGGCAGTGCTGCACCGCGCTCGTCGGCGGGCTCCACAGCAAGCCGGCCAAGGTTGAGCACGGCGAACTCCAGCACGGCATCCAACTGGGCCTCACCCCGCTCTGCGCCCGCGCCCTGCTCGGACTGCCCGCCGGGGAGCTCGCCGACACCGGTGTCGACCTGTCCGCAGTGCTGGGCCCGGTCGTAATCGAACTCACCGAACGGATCCGCTCCGCGACCACCTGGACCGAGCGCTTCGACCGCCTCAACGACGGACTCCTCCGGCTCGCCGCCCCGGTCACGTTCCCCACCCCGGAGCTGGCCTGGATCTGGCGGCGGATGACACAGACCGACGGGCACATCCCCGTCGCAGCCCTGGCCGCCGACGTCGGCTGGACCCGCCAGCACCTCGGGGCGCGGTTCCGCCGCGAGTTCGGCCTCTCCCCCAAGCTCCTCGGCAGGGTGATGCGCTTCGAACGCGCCCGCCGCCAACTGGTCACCGGGACCGCCGGCAACCTCGCCGACGTCGCCGCCGACTGCGGTTACAGCGACCAGGCCCACTTCAACCGTGACTGGCGGGAGTTCACCGGCGTCGCGCCGTCGCGATGGATTGCCGAGGAGCTTCCATTCGTCCAAGGCGCGACGCATCTCGGAGACGCACCCTCGTGCCATGACGACGAACGCAATGCGAACCACGACCTGGCCTCTGATCCCCTACGCCGACAAGAAAGCCGGTATCCGCTTCCTAGTCGAGGCGTTCGGGTTCGAGGAAACCCTGATCGTGCCCGGTGAAGACGGTGACCTCGTGCACGCGGAGCTGCGCTGGCCAGGCGGCGGCATCATGATCGGGACCTGCGACTCCGGAAGCCGTTTCGCCAAGCCGAAGGGCTCGGGCGCCGCCTACGTGGTCACCGACGCCCCCGACGCGCTGTTCCAACGCGCCGTCGCCGCCGGCGCCGAGGTTGTCCACGAGCCCATGACCAGGACTACGGCTCGCGGGAGTTCTCCGTCCGGGATCCGGAAGGCAACAGCTGGAGCTTCGGGACATACAAAGGCAGCTAACCGCCGAACCCTTCGACTCGGCTACGAATAAGGCTCGGCGGGACTGAACGTCCCGCCGAGCCTCAGGCGAACTCCGCTCAGCCCTGCTGCTGCGGCGGCTCCGGCAGCGCGGTGGGGACGATGCCCGGGCTGGGCACCTCCTTGCGCGCCACCGCCTCGGCCGCCCGCACCGCTTCCGCGACCTCCGGGGTCGTCGAGGTGTCGAACCAGGACTTCACCGACTCCTCTTCCTCCTCCGGAGCGGCGGTCGGCGGCTCCTCCTTCGGCGGCTCGTAGCGGAACACGCCGTCCTCACCGGGCGCGCCGAGCATCCGCGCGAAGCCCTCCAGGGACTTGCCGAAGTCGCTGGGCACCACCCAGACCTTGTTCGCATCGCCCTGCGCCATCTGCGGCAGAGTCTGCAGGTACTGGTAGGCCAGCAACTCCGGAGTCGGCTTGCCGCGCTTGACCGCCGCGAAGACCTTCTCGATCGCCTTGGCCTGCCCCTGCGCCTGTAGGTACCGGCTGGCCCGCTCGCCCTGCGCCCGCAGGATGCTGGACTGCCGGTCGGCCTCGGCGGCCAGGATCGCCGCCTGCTTCTGGCCCTCTGCCGCGAGGATCGACGCCTGCTTCTGCCCCTCCGCGGTCTTGATCGCCGATTCCCGGGTGCCCTCGGCGTTGAGGATCATCGCCCGCTTCTCCCGGTCAGCACGCATCTGCTTCTCCATCGAGTCCTGGATGGACGGCGGCGGATCGATGGCCTTGAGCTCGACCCGCGCGACCCGGATGCCCCAACGACCGGTTTCCTGGTCCAGCACCCCGCGCAGCTGCGTGTTGATCTTGTCGCGCGAGGTCAGCGTCTCCTCCAGGCTCATCGCGCCGACTACGTTGCGCAGCGTCGTGGTGGTCAGCTGCTCCACCGCGATGATGTAGTTGGAGATCTCGTAAACCGCAGAGCGCGAATCGGTGACCTGGAAGTACACCACCGTGTCTATGGACACCGTCAGGTTGTCCTGGGTGATCACCGGCTGCGGCGGGAACGAGACGACCTGCTCACGCAGGTCGATCCGGGCCCGCACCCGGTCGAAGAAGGGGACCAGGAAGTTCAGCCCGGGCTCGGCCACCGACCGGAACCTCCCGAGCCGTTCGATAACCGCCGATTGGGCCTGCGGCACCACCATCACCGACTTCACGGCGATGATCAGCACCAGCAGCACCACGACCACTAGCACGATCAGTCCGGTCATGCGTACATCCATCTCCTCACGGCTCGGCCCACACGACGGCGGTCGCGCCCGCGATCCCCATCACGGTGACCGTCTGGCCAGCTTCGATAACTTGGGTTTCGTCGAACGCCCGCGCCGACCACAGCGCCCCTTCGATGCGCACCTGGCCGCTGTGCTCATCCACAGTGGATACCACCAGGGCGTGCTTGCCGACCAAGGCGTCCACATTGGTCTTAAGTTCGTGGGGCACCTTCAGCCGCCGCTTCAGCGCCGGCCGTGCCAGGAAGATCAGCCCCAGTCCCAGCACCGCGAACACCACCGCGTCCACCGGCAGCGCAGCGCCCAGCGCCGAAGAACCCGCGGCCCCCAGGGCAGCGATGCCGAGCATCACCAAGACGAACTCCCCGGAGAGCACCTCGGCAGCGACGAATAGCACCCCGGCGATGAGCCACAGCAGCGCGGGCGTCATGTTTCCCATGGTGACAGACGCGGACAGGCCCCGGCTGGCCGATTCGCCGGGTGTGATCAACGCGTGATGTCCGGCTCAGCCGTCCTCGGTAACGAAGTCGATCAGTCGCTCGACCGCGGTCAGCAGCGGGGTCTCGACGTCGCGGAAGTTCGACACCGACGAGAGGACCCGCCGCCAGCCGTCCGCCGGTTCACCCCAGCCCAGCTCCGCGCAGACCCCTTGCTTCCAGTCCGTCCCGCGCGGCACCCGCGGCCAGCCCGCGATGCCCAGCGCCTGCGGCTTGACCGCCTCCCAGATGTCGACGAACGGGTGACCGGTGATCAGCACGTGCGGGTCGTCGATGCCCTCGACGAGGCAAGACTCCTTGCTGCCGGGCACCAGGTGGTCCACCAGCACCCCGACGCGCCGCCCCGGCTCGGGGGCGAACTCGGCCAGCCGCCCGGGCAGGTCGTCCACGCCGTGCAGCGGTTCCACGACCACGCCCTCCACCCGCAGGTCATGCCCCCAGATGCGCTCGACCAGCTCAGCGTCATGCTGACCCTCCACCCAGATCCGGCCGCCACGCGCGGTGCGTGCCCGCAGTCCCTCGACCCGCACCGACCCGGACGCCGAGCGCGTCGGCTTCGCCTGAGCCGTCCTGCGCACCGGCACCAGCGTCACGGTCTTGCCCTCGAACAGGAACGCGGCCGGGCGCATCGGGAACAGCCGCTGCTTGCCGTGCCGGTCCTCCAGCACGACGGTGTCCTTCTCCACCCTCAGCACCGCGCCGCAGAAACCGCTGGCTGGGTCTTCGACCACCAGGCCCGGTTCGGCGGGGATCTCGGGCACCTTCCGCCGCCGCGGGCCCGCGAGGATGTCCTTGCCGTAGTTGACCGAACGCACGAGGCATCACGGTAATCCGATCGTGGACATCGTGGTGTGCGGCGCGCCGCCGAAGCGCAGATCACAGTGGAACGCCCCCATACGGCGCGGCGCGGTACTGGTCCGTACCCTCTGTCGACGTGCCTTGCCCAAGCGCCACGATGGTTGTCTGGACGTCCGCCTGGCTGCACGGTGCAGCCGCTTCGGACGACGTGCTCGATGCCCTGCAGACCTGGGCCGAGTTCCAAGAAGTGCAAGCCGCCGACGCGGATCTGGCCGCGCGGCTGGACCTCCCCTGCCCGCAGGAAACCCCGGCCGGTCCGGCGCTGCTGCTGGCAGCGCTGCGCAAAGCCGGGGCGGGCAACAGCGAGCTGGTGCTGCCGGTCCCCGGCGACGCCCGCGGGCTCGGCGGTGCGAGCCCGTTCGCGAAGCTGGCCATGCGCGTCGGCGAAGCCGTCGTGCTGCCGCAGGCAGGGATCGGGCTAGTCCCGCAGCGCATCGCCGAGAGCATCTTGCGCTGGACGGCGTTCGAAATCGGCGATCTGCCGCCGACCGAACATCTGCCGATCGCCGAGGCCGAGCACGGCATGGCCTCGGCGATGCGGGAAGCGGCCAGCGCGCTGATCGACCTCGGCGTGGCCAAGCACCGCACCGGGGTACGGGAGGAGATCGCCAAAACCGTCGCGTCCCGGCCTGCTCCGCCCTGGCCGGATGGCGTTCCTCAGCGCACCCTCCGAATCCTGCAACGGGCCACCGAGGTCGAGGCGATCCTGTGGGTAGCCACCGATGACGCGCCCGGCGGCGCCATGTCCGCCTCGGCGATCCGCGGCCGCACGGAAGCCCTGCGGCCGCTGTTCGATGCGGTCCGCGCCGCTCGCCGGGCGTCGGTCGCCGAGATGGTCCGCGTCCTCGCCGGCCGAGCCGAGAAGTCCTGACTCACCCGAACGTGTAAGCGTAGAAGGCACCTTTCGCCAAATCACCACAACACCTGGCAAGAGGCGCCCTTCACGCGGACCGAAGGCCCACCGTCAGCGAGCAGTCAGCAAGTTGAACAACAAGCTGGTCTGCGTACTCCCGGTACGCCGCAGATTCCCTCCGGGGTGATGTCGAACTCGGACAGCGATCGAGCGCGGAGTTGGACGACGAGATTCCACACTCCGATCGTGGAGTGTGGAATCTCGACTTCAGGAAATCCTCGAACCGGCCGCTGCGCTGTCGCCCTGGCCGCATTGCCGAGGATCGCCGCTCACCGCCCCGATGCCGCAGTCGTGTGGTTTGACGCCCACACGGACATCAACACACCGAAGAGCGCGGTCCTCGTCGGTACGCGACATCGACCCACCGGAGCAACACCTGATCGACCCGTCAGCAACCGGGGGCGCAGGGTTCGCCGTTGGTGGTGGAGCCTGCTGCCGGCATGGCGGAGAGCTTCCGCGGCTCGACGCCACCGGTGTGCTCGGCGATGAGTTCTACGATCAGCTTCGCGAACCGCGGGTCCGGACCGGCCGTCGCCGCGCGGGCGAAGCCCATGCCCAACTCCGCGGCTTTGTCCTTGGCCTCGTTGTCCAGGTCCCAGATCACCTCCAGGTGGTCGGAGACGAAGCCGATCGGGCTGACCACCACCGCTTGGACGCCCTTGCCGTGCAGGTCCTCGATGTGGTCGCAGATGTCCGGCTCCAGCCACGGCACCTGCGGCGGGCCGGACCGCGACTGCCAAACCACGTCGTAATCAGCGGCCCCGACCGCCTCGGCGACCAGCCGCGACGCCTCGGCGACCTGGCGGGAATACCACCGCGGCGCACCGTCCGGTCCCTCCTGCGCATCGGCCCTCAGCGGAATCGAGTGCGCGGTGAACACCAGGCGCGCCTGCTCGCGCTGCGCCGTGTCCAGCTCGGCGAACGCGCGGCGCACCGCGTCCGCATTGGCCTCGACGAACAGCGGGTGGTCGAAGAACTGCCGCAGCTTCACGAGTTCCGGGGCCCGGTCGCCGACCGCGGCCCGGGCCCGCGCGATGTCCTCGTGGTATTGCTTGCAACCCGAGTACCCGCCCCAGGCGGAGGTGGCGAACACCAGTGCGCGGCGCACCCCGTCGTCGGCCATCTTCGCGACGGTTTCCTCGACCATCGGGTGCCAGTTGCGGTTGCCGAAGTAGACCGGCAGATCCCGGCCCTGCGCGGCGAGTTCCGCCTCCAGAGCCGCCATGATGTCCTTGTTGAGCCCGTTGATCGGCGACACCCCGCCGAAGTGGTGGTAATGCTCGGCGACCTCGTCGAGGCGTTCCGGCGGCACTCCCCTGCCTCTGGTCACGGTCTCCAGGAACGGTCGGACTTCATCCGGGCCTTCGGGGCCCCCGAACGACAGGAACAGCAACGCATCGAAACTCACCCAACCATGATGCCGCCGCGCGACGAGCGTCTGCAGCCGGGGGCACCGGCCGCGGACGCGTCGCAACTCAGATGCCGAGGGCGTGCACGCCGCCGTCGACCATGATCATCGAACCGGTGGTCTTGGGCAGCCAGTCCGACAACACCGCGCACACCGACTTGGCCACCGGGGTGGGGTCGTTGACGTCCCAGCCCAGCGGGGCGCGGTCGCCCCAGCCAGCCTCCAGGTCGGCGAACCCCGGGATCGACTTGGCAGCCATCGTCCGCACCGGACCGGCCGACACCAGGTTGACCCGGACGCCCTTCGGCCCCAGCTCACGCGCCAGGTAGCGGGAGGTCGACTCCAGCGCGGCCTTGGCCACGCCCATCCAGTCGTAGGCGGGCCAGGCGACCCGGGCGTCGAAGTCCATGCCGACGATCGAGGCGCCGTCGCTGAGCAGCGGCAATGTGGCGGTGCTCAGCGACTTAAACGAATACGCCGAGACCTCGAGTGCGGTCGAGACGTCCGACCACGGCGCGGCCAGGAAATCCCCGCCCAGGCAGGACGCTGGGGCGAAGCCGATGGAGTGCAGCACGCCGTCGAGCCCGTCGACGTGCTCGCGCACCCGGTCGGCGAGGCTGTCGAGGTGCTCGTCGCTGGTCACGTCCAGCTCCAGCACCGGCGCGGGCTTGGGCAACCGGCCGGCGATGCGCTGCACCAGGCTCATCCGGCCGAACCCGGTGAGCACCACCTCGGCACCCTGCTCCTGAGCGGCCTTGGCCGCGTGGAATGCGATCGAGGCGTCCGTGATCACGCCAGTGATCAGAATCCGCTTGCCTTCGAGCAATCCGCTCACGTGTTTCCTCCGCTGTGCTTTCGCGAAAAGACTTGATCTTCCACTGCGTCCGTCCAACCGGACCGGACTCAGTGGCCCATCCCGAGTCCGCCGTCGACCGGGATCACCGCGCCGGTGACGTAGGCCGCGGCGTCGGAGGCCAACCACTCCACAGTGGCCGCGATCTCTTCGGCGGCGGCGAACCTGGCCAGCGGGATCTGGCCGAGGATCTCCTTCTTGCGGTCCTCGGCCAGCGCATCGGTCATGTCCGTGGTGACGAAGCCGGGCGACACCACGTTGGCCGTGATGCTGCGTGAGCCGAGCTCCCGGGCGATCGAGCGCGCCAGGCCCACCAGGCCCGCCTTGCTCGCCGCGTAGTTGGCCTGCCCTGCGGCCCCGGAGAGCCCGACCACCGATGAGATGAAGATCATCCGCCCCTTGCGGTTGCGCAGCATGCTGCTGGCCGCCCGCTTGGCCACCCGGAATGAACCGGCCAGGTTGGCGTCGATGACCCGGCTGAACTGGTCCTCGCTCATCCGCAGCAGCAGCGTGTCGTCGGTGATGCCCGCGTTGGCCACCAGCACCTCGACCCGGCCGTGCACGGCTTCCACCTCGTCGAATGCCGAGGCCACCTGCTCCGGGTCGGTGACGTCGCACTGCACCCCGAACAACCCTTCCGGGGCACCCGATCCGCGGTGCGTGACCGCGACCTTGTCCCCGGCGGCCTTGAAGGCCTTCGCGATGGCCAATCCGATGCCGCGGTTGCCGCCGGTCACCAGTACGGACCGTGCCACTGTGGATCTCCCTCCAACAATGCTCAAGATTCGTTTCAGCCGCGACATTATCCGCTCCCGATCCCCGGCCGCTCGTCGCCTCCATACAGAAATACCTGCACCGTGTCGTGGTCCCCCTACAGCGACCGGGGCAGGCAGACTGCGCTACAGGAGCCCCGAGCCATGAGGCGCTTTCATGGCCACCTCGTTCGACGACCTCGCCGCCGAGTTGCGCGCGGCGCGCTGTCCGGCCCGGTTCGTTTCGACCCCGGCACCCGCGCGTTGTACTCCACCGATGCGTCCAACTACCGCCAAGTCCAGATCGGCGTGGCGCTCCCTCGCACCGACGACGACGTGGCCGCGGCGGTCGCAATCGCCCGGCGGCATGGCGTGTCGGTCACCGGCCGCGGCGCGGGCACCAGCATCGCCGGGAACGCCGTCGGTCCCGGCCTGGTGCTCGACTTCTCCAGGCACCTCAACCGATCCTGGATATAGACCCCGAGCGGCGGCTGGCCCACGTACAGCCGGGCGTCGTGTTGGACTCGCTGCGGTCCGCAGTCGCCGGTCATGGCCTGACCTTCGGGCCGGATCCCTCCACCCACAGCCGCTGCACGCTCGGCGGCATGATCGGCAACAACTCGTGCGGCACGCACTCGGTCGCCTGGGGCAAGACCGTCGACACAAGGCCGCCTTCGACCCCGACGACCTGCTCAACCCGGGCCAGATCGTGCGCCCCCGCCCGGTCGACGCCGACCTGCGGCTGCTGGTGGCCCCGCCCCGGCTGCCGAGCCGGACCACGCTGGCGCTGCACGCCGACTCCGGCGATCTCGCGGCAGCGACTCGGCGCTGCGTCGGGATGGGCAGATGCCTGAACACCACAGGCGGGGTAATGTGCCCGAGCTACCGGGCCACGAAGGAGGAGAAGCACTCCACCGGGGCAGGGCGCATCTGCTGTTCGAGATGCTGGCCGGTCGTGTCGCCCGCCGCGGCTGGCGTTCGCTTGAGATCCGGGGCGTACTGGCCCTGTGCTTGTCGTGCAAGGGCTGCATGTCGGACTGCCCGGTCGATGTCGACATGGCGACGTACAAGGCCGAGTTCCTGCGCCACCACTACCGGCACCGCGTCCGCCCAGCCGCGCACTACTCGATGGGTTTCCGGCCGCTGTGGTTGCTCTTGGGGCACCGCGTCCCGAAGCTGGCGAACCGGGTGCTCGCCGGACCATTGGCCCCAGTGCTCAAGCGGCTCGGCGGCATCGACGCTCGGCGCGCGGCCCCGGAGTTGGCGCCGCAGACACTACAGGCGTGGTGGTCGAGGCGGCGCCCGATCGCCGACGCCACCACCCGTGTGGTCCTTTTCCCGGACACCTTCACCAACCACTTCGATCCGCAGATCGGCCGGGACGCCGTCGCGGCCCTCGAAGCGCTCGGCCACGCCGTGGAGATGCCGCGCGAGCCCGGTCTACTGCGGGCTGACCTGGCACTCGACCGGGCAGCTCGACATCGCCCGCTCGATGGCCACCCACACGGCCCGCCTGCTGCGCTCCCGAGTCGACCAAGGCCTGCCCGTCGTGGGCCTGGAACCCAGTTGCACCGCCTTCCTGCGCAACGACGCGCTGGAACTCGCGCCGCACGACCCGGACGTCAGGGCGCTGGCCGCGGCGACCAAGACATTCGCCGAATGGGTCGAACCGACCTGCGCGCAGTGGCAGCGATCCGAATCCGGGCCGGAGGCGCTGGTGCATGCCACCAGCACGCGGAGCTGGGCTTCGCCGCCGATCAGGCCACATTGGACGCCACCGGGACCCGCACGCGGGTGCTGGATTCGGGCTGCTGCGGACTGGCGGGGAACTTCGGCTTCGAACGCGGCCACTACGACGTCTCGATCGCCTGCGCCGAACAAGCCCTGCTCCCGGCCGTGCGAGCGGCCGACCCGGGCACTGAGATCGTCGCCGACGGCTTCAGCTGCCGAACCCAACTCCGCCAGGCCAGCGAGACCGAGCCAGTCCACCTCGCCACCCTCGTCGCCCGCGCTCTCGACGTCGGCGGGTCGTGACACGGGGTGATGGGTGCGATACGAGGCCGGGGAATGCGACGCCGGTGCACCGTGTTTCCCGGGTACGCCCGCAACCAGCCAGGAGGATAGATGGCAACGGTCGAGCTGACCACCGAGAACTTCGACGAGGTCGTCTCCGGCAACGAGTTCGTGATCATCGACTTCTGGGCCGATTGGTGTGGCCCGTGCAAGATGTTCACGCCGGTCTTCGAACGCAGTGCCAAGAAGCACGACGACATCGTCTTCGCCAAGGTGGACACCGAGGCCCAGCCGCAGCTGGCCGGAGCCTTCGAGGTCCGCTCCATCCCGACGCTTGCGATCGTCCGCGACAACGTCCTCGTCTTCCAACAGCCCGGCGCCCTCCAGGAGAACGTCTTCGAAGACCTCATCCGCCAGGCCCGCGAACTCGACATGGAAGAAGTCCGCAACAGCGCGAAGTGAGCTAGAAGCCCGGTTCGAAGGCCTCCCCGACCGCCGTGTGCAGGATGCCTGGCAGTGCGCTGATCTCTTCGACCAGCGCCGCTGCCGGGACTTTGCCTCGCAGCTTCAGCGCGACCACGGCAGTCCGCTGCTGCTCGTCGTCGGTGTCCTCGCGTTCCACTTCCAGATCCATCACGGTCCACCCGCGGCTGGTGCACAGCGTCAGCACGCTGCGCAGCACGCCGTACCCGTCGAGGTAACCGATGCGCAGGACCTGCGGCTCCCGCAGCGACTTACGCATCAACCGCATCAACCGCGGATATCCCATCGCCACGAGGAAGTGCACCGTCGTCACCGCCGCGGCCAGCACCACCAGGCCGCTGCCGCAGGCCATGCCGACCGCGGCGACCACCCACACCGTGGCCGCGGTGGTCAGGCCGCGCACCGCATCCCGGCGCACGAAGATCAAGCCGCCGCCGATGAACCCGATGCCCGAGACGATCTGCGCCGCCACCCGCGACGGGTCGAACGAGACCCGGTCGAGGACCAGCAGATCACCGAAGCCGTACTTGGACACCAGCATGAACAGCGCCGCGCCGACGCCCACCAGGGCGTGGGTGCGCAGTCCGGCGCTCTTGGCCCGGATCTCCCGCTCCAGCCCGATCAAGCTGGAGAACAGCAACGCAGTGCCCAACTCGACGAGCAGCGGAACCTCGCCCAACCCGGCTACAACCGCACCAGACATCCCTGGAACGTAACGCACCGCCCCCGGTTCGGTCGCCATCTGTGCGCTCAGCCCGCCTGCCGCGGCCGCCTGGCCAAGTAGGCCACAGCAGGCGGCAGGTTGCGCCAAACCGTCCGGCTGATCACCGTCTCCTCGAACTCGGCCCGCAGGTCGGCCAGCTGCCGACGGGCCGGCGGGGCCCACCTCGTCCAGGTGTAGGCGAACTGCGTGAACGCGCCGCCGGGGACCAGCGACCGGGCGATCAGCCGAATCAGCGGCACCCCGTCCACCGGCGCGTGCGCCACCCACGGCAGGCCGCTGACGACGACATCGGCCCGCAACTCGCGCTGCCGCAACAGCTCCGGCAGGTCCCGGGCGTTCGCGCACACCACCTCCACCACTGGGAACCGCTCTCTCAGCTCCGCCGCCCACCGCGGGTTGAGCTCCAGCGCCAGGTGCCGTCCGCGGCCGCCGAGCCGACGCTGGATCACCTCGGTGAACGCACCGGTGCCCGGCCCCAGCTCGACCACCACCGGATCACCCCGGTGCGGGATGGGCGCCACCATCTGCTCCGCCAGCGACCGCGAGCTGGGACCGACGGCAGCGGTCGTGGTCGGCGATTTGACGAACTCCCACAGAAAACCCGCTGCTGTGCCCACCGGCGCTCCCGTCGCTAAGGCAACCTTCGGCCAGCGAACAGCGAGATCCCGGCCGCGATGATCGCGGCGAGCGTACCCAGCACCAGCCACGGCTTGCTGGCGTCTGTGTGCTTGGTCTCGTACCCGATCTGCTCGCCGAGCGTCGAGTACACCTCGCGCAACTGTTCGGCGCTAGCAGCCTTGTGGAACTCACCGCCGGAGAGCCGAGCGATCTCCTGCATCGCCTCGTCGTCGACCTCGACCCACTCCTGCTCGCCCTCAATCTCGATGCTGCCGTGCTTGGTGCCGAAGGAGATCGTGGAGATCGGGATCCCTGCCTGCTTGGCTTCCTTGGCCTTGGTGTAGGCCCCGCGCGGCGCGTCCATCTCGCGCGGGATCGTCTGCCCGCCGTCGGCCATCAGCACGATCCGAGCCGGTGGCGCCCCGGCCGGGCCGCCGACCATCTTCCCGAACGAATCGATGGCCTGCAGCGAGGCGTTGATCCCGTCGCCGGTGGCGGTCGCCTCCGCCAGCTTCAGGCTGTCGATGGCCTGCTTGACGCTGGCCCGGTCGGTCGTCGGCATCACCAGCACCGTCGCGGTGCCCGCGAACGACACCAGCCCGAGGTTGATGCCCGGCGTCAGCTTGTCCGCGAACTCCTTCGCGGCGACCTTCGCCGCCTCCAAGCGGCTGGGTTCGACGTCGGTGGCCTTCATCGACAGCGACACGTCGATGGTGAGCATCACGGTGGCCCGGTTACGCGGGATCCGCTGCTCGGCGGTCGGTCCGGTCAGCGCCACGGTGAGCAGGATCAGCGCCACTCCGAGCAGCGCCGGAGGCAGGTGCTTCCACCAGCCCTGCCGGGCCGAAGCGACCCGGTCGAGCACGTCCATGTTGCTGAACCGCAGCGTGTCCCGGCGGCGGCGGCGCAACGCCCACAGGTAGCCGGCGACCAATGCCGCGACCACGAACAGCAGCAGGAACCACCACGGTGTGGTGAATCCCGACAAACTCAACATCAAGCAGCTCCTCCGGACCAACCCCGTTTGCGCGCCACCACGAACCGCACCACATCGGCGATCCAGTCCGAGTCCGTCCGCAGCGACAGGTGCGCGCACCCGGCTCGCCGCAGCACGGCCGCGACCTCGTCGCGGTGCGACGCAGCGGCGGCGGCGAACTCCTTGCGCAGCACCGGGGTCGTGTGAACCTCCCGCTGCTTGCCCGTTTCCGGGTCCGACAACAAGACGGTGCCGACATCGGGCAATTCCAGGTCGCGCGGGTCCAGCACCTCGATCGCCAGCAGCGAGTGGCGTGCCCCCAGCCCGCGCAGCGCGCGCTGCCAATCCGTCGGCCCCAGGAAGTCCGAGATGACCACCGCCAGCCCGCGCCGCCGGGGGGGTCGACGCAGCGACTCCAGCAATTTCGCTAGATCACCCCGTGTGCCTTCCGCTGCGCGCGGCGTCTCGGCCACCTTCTTCAGCAGCCCCCGCGCATACGCCGCGCCACCGCGCGCCGGCAGCCGTACCGGGCTGGTGCCGTTGTCCACAACCGCGCCGATCCGGTTGCCGCCGCCGCTGGTCAGGAACATCACTGCGGCAAGCGCGGCGACGGCCAGCTCTCGCTTGTCGCAGGCCGCCGAGCCGAAGTCCAGGCTCGGCGACAGGTCCATCGCCACCCAGGTCTCCAGCTCGCGGTCCGCGACCGTCTGCCGGATGTGCGGTTCGGCGGTGCGGGCGGTGACCGCCCAGTCCATCCGCCGCACGTCATCTCCTGGCTGGTAGACCCGCGCCTCGCCCGGCTCGGTGCCCGGACCGGGCACCAGCCCCAGGTGGTTGCCCTGCAGGAGGCCATCGAGCCGTCCGCGCACGTTCAGCTCCAGCGACCGCAGGGCGACCTCCAGCCGTCCGGAGTCCAGGGCGGGCGGTGCCCAGGACGGACGATCGTCGCGGCCGGAATGGAGTGCTGCCGACACCGCTGCGTCGCTCCTCACTGGTGCGGGTTGGGCCCGAGGTGCGGCTGCTGGCCGTAACCACCGGGACCACCGGGACCGACCGGAACAAGCGAGCCTGCCTGCGGCCGCGCCGACACCTGCGGCAGCGGCACGGTTTGCAGCACCCGGCCGACGATGTGCTCGACGGGGATCCCGTCGGCCAGCGCGTCGTAGGACAGCACCAGGCGGTGCCGCAGCACATCTGGGACCACGTCGAGCACGTCCTGCGGCAGGACGTAGTCCCGTCCGCGCACCAGCGCCAGCGCCCGCGAGGCTGCGATGATGCCCAGGCTGGCGCGCGGAGAGGCACCGTAGGAGACCCAGCCGGCGATGTCGGACAGGCCGTGGTCGTTGGGTAGCCGGGTGGCCACCACCAGCCTCACGACGTAGTCGACCAGCGCGTGGTGCACGAACACCCCGGCCGCCACGTTCTGCAGGCGGATCAGTTCGTCGGGGTTGAGCACCGGGTTGGGTTCTGGAGCGGCCACGCCCATCCGGTAGATGATCTCGCGCTCTTCCTCCGCCGACGGGTATTCGACGGGAAGCTTGAACAAGAATCGGTCCCGCTGCGCTTCCGGAAGCGGGTAGACGCCCTCGTTCTCGATCGGGTTCTGGGTGGCCAGCACCAGGAACGGAGCGGGCATCGGAAAGCTCTGCCCACCGATGGAGACGTGCCGCTCGGCCATTACTTCCAGCAGCGCCGACTGGACCTTCGCGGGCGCGCGGTTGATCTCGTCGGCGAGCACGAAGTTGGCCAGCACCGGGCCGAGCTCGACGTCGAAGCGCTCGCTGCCCTGCCGGTAGATCCGGGTGCCGAGAATGTCGGCGGGCACCAGGTCGGGGGTGAACTGCAGGCGGGAGAACGAACCGCCGACCACCCGCGCGAATGTCTCCACGGCCAACGTCTTGGCCACGCCGGGCACGCCCTCCAGTAGGATGTGGCCCTTGGCCAGCAACCCGGTCAGCATCCGCTCGACGAGCCGGTCCTGGCCGACGATCACCCGCTTGACCTCGAAGACGGTGCGCTCCAAAAGCTGCGCGTCCCGCGCCGGTGTGCTCACCTGGTCCGCCGGGCGCGCCGCCGCGGCTCCGGCGCCCCCGCTCTCACCGTTGCCGGCCTCGGTCACTTCTCCCAGCCTCCTGTCGTCGGTGCGGCCGTTCCCGGCCGATCAAGATCCTGGCACGCGCCCGTCGCAAACTCGCGCGGGGGCAATCTCCCACGCACACCCAACCTCACCGGCGGTATGACCGCTGTGAAGCCCAATCGGAAATTGAATTCGTTCAGCACTGAAGCTACAGTTACTACAAACCTCGCGAGACGTCCTTTGCCGAGTTGGTCGTCAGCGGATGCCTCTCACAAATCGCCTTCTCGGGCCTGACGCGCTTGCCGGAGGTCTTCGGGCGTGTCCACATCGGACGCCTCTGACCCGGCGGCCGGAACCCGTAGCGGGGCGAGCGGCGCGAAGACGGAACGCAGCGAACCGTTGCGGATTTCTGCGGGCATCGACACCCGAAGAGCGGCTGTCCGCCACACCCCCACCAGCCATTGCGGATTCCCACCATCGTCCGCCAGCACCGCGCCAGCGGCTTCGGGATCGGCGCGCAACGCCTGCAGCAAGCGCGAGATCGTCGCCGACGTCAGATGTGGGTGGTCTCCAGCGAGCACCGCCACCAACGGCATCGACGCGGGCACCTTCAGCAAGCCAGCGTGCACACCGGCGAGTGGACCCCCACCCGGCGGGTCTTCTAGCGTCCACACGACCGGCCTGGACGCCGTGCGCGGAGGCCCTACCACCACTATCGGGTCGGCGTCCACGACCGCATCTAGCGTGCGGTCAAGCAGGGTCCTGCCCTCGACCGGCAGCAGGACCTTGTCCACGCCGCCGAGCCGACGGGCGCTACCACCGGCCAGCACCACTGCCGCGAACGCCGCTGCCACGAGCGCAATGCTTCCAGCCGACCGAACCGCACGGACAGCCGGTCTGCGTTCGGCGGCTCAGAGCATCCGGACCGCGTACGGGGCGATGCCGCCGTAGCGGACTGCGGTCACCCGGACCCGCGAGCCCGAGTACGGTGCTTCGACCATCTTGCCGTTACCGAGGTAGAGCGCCACGTGGTGAATCCTGCCGCCGTCCTCCCAGAACAGCATGTCGCCGCGTCGCATCTGCGACAGCGGCACCCGCCGACCGGACTGGTACTGGTAGCCGCTGTAGTGGTCGAGGTCGACGCCCGCGCCGGCGAAGGCGTAGATCATCAACCCCGAGCAGTCGAAACCGACCTTGCGGTAGTCGCCGTACGAGTCGGCCACTCCCCCGTCCCGGATGCCCCGCGACGGGCCGCGCGAAGTCCCGCCACCCCAGGCGTACTGCACCCCGAGCTGGGACAGCGCCCGCCCGACGACTACATCCACCGACGGGCCGCTCCAAAGCTGCGTGTCCGCGACCGCCGCCGACGCGGCTTCGCCGCTCGCTGCGGCCTGCAGCGCCGCTTGCGCAGCGGCGTCCTCCTCGCGCTGCTTCGCAGCCTGCCAGTTCTCGTACCGGCCGCGCTGCGCTTCCAGGCCCGCTACGCGGGAGCGCGCCTGGGCGAGCTGCGCCTCAACACCCGCCTTGTCGGCCTCCAGCCGGCGCGCCTGATCCGCCTGCGTCACCTGCGCCGTGATGGCCACCTGCTTGGCAGCCTCGGCGGCGCTGCGTGCCCGGTCTGCCGCGATGCGCTTCGCTTCCGCGTCCTGCAGGGCAGCTCGGGTCAGCGAGTCCTTGTTGACCTTCTCGACCCGTGCGCGCTGCAGGTCGTCCAGGGCGTCGAGCTGGGATGCACTGATCGCGTCCAGCAGGACCGCCCGGTCGAGCACGTCCTGCGGGTTCGTCGAACCGATGTAGGCCGTGACCGAGCCGACCCGGCTGGCCTGCCGGTAGCTGCTGGCCGCGAACTGGTCGAGCCGCTTGCGGTGCTCCTCGATCTGCCTGGCCGCCGCATTCGCCTCGGCACCGGCCACTTCGGCGGCCTTCCGCGCGTCGTCGTAGGCGCGTTCCGCACGGCCGAGGTCGACTCGCGCCTTGTTCGCGTCCTCCATCTTGATCTCGACCTGGGACTGCAGGCCGACCAGCTGCGACTCGGCCTCGGCCAGCCGGTTGGCCAGCTCCCCCACCTGGCCCGCCGAGTACTGCGCCGCCGTTCGGCCGGCGTTCAGCTCGGCGTCGCTGGGGTTGGGCGGCGGGGGCGGCACGGCCAGGGCGGTACCGGATACCGCCAGTCCTACGGCGGTCAGCAGCGTGATCGTGGCGATGGATTGCGTGCGGAACACCCCTCGGGATCGAGACACGACCGTCACCTCCAGCTGCTGCGCCCGATCGGAGGTAGTCGATCGGCCGAATGGAGTCACACGACGGTCGGGACTTTGCCACTCCTGCCCCGAATGCACCAATGGAAACGGCTACGACACACATGCATCATCAACCACTCGTGTCACACGAGTTGAAGTCCGCTTTCGGAGTGGTCAGCTCCAAGTGCTGGGATCGCCCCAGGTGCTCAACGGGCGCGGCGGGTCGATCAGCGGCGCGGCGACTAGGGCCGGCAGCACCTCGACCAGCGGCTCGCGCAGCACCGCGGCCGCCGCGTCGTCGTACGGGGTCGCCTCGGCGTTGCAGATGATCAGCGCCGCACCCGCCCTGAAAGCCAGCTCCGCGAAACCTGCGGCCGGGTGCACCGTCAGCGAGGTGCCTGCCGCGACGAACAGGTCGCAGTTCAGCGCCGCGCGCTGGGCGCTGCGCAAGACCTCCTGGTCCAGGGACTGCCCGAAGGAGACGGTGGCCGACTTCAGGATTCCGCCGCAGGAACGGCAGGGCGGGTCCGCCTCACCCGCGGCCACCCGGTCCAGCGCGGCGCTCATCGGGCCGGTCGCGCCGCAGTCCAGGCACACCGTGCGGAAGATCGTGCCGTGCAGCTCCAGGACCCGGTCCCGGTCCAGGCCAGCTCGTTGGTGCAGCTCGTCGATGTTCTGGGTCAGCAGCGCACCCAGCCGCCCGGAGCGGTCGAGGTCGACGAACGCGCGGTGGGCGGCGTTGGGTTCGGCGCGCCACGCCGGGTGCACGGCGCGGCTGCGCCACGCCTGCTCGCGGACCTGCGGGTCGGCGACGTAGCTGTCGATGTCGCTGAGCCGCTGGGCCGCCGGGTTCTTGGTCCACACCCCGTTGGGGCCGCGGAAGTCGGGGATCCCGGAGGCCGTGGACACCCCTGCGCCGGTGAGGGTCGTGATCCGGCGCGCGCCGCCGAACAATTCCCGGGCGAGCTGCCAGTCCGCACCGTCGCCAGTGCCTCGCTGCATCACGACTCCACGGTGCCACGGACCGCCCGCAGGGAATGTCTTCGGGCACCGTTGCGCTGCTCACACCGCCTGGACCAGGGCATGTGAAGCCTGGTTTGCATCGTGGTAACGATCGGCGAGCCCGCATGAAACACCCGGTTCCTACCTTCGGAGCAACCCGACGAGAGGAGCCGAGTTGACCACGAGAGCTCTGGCCGGCCGAGGCCACTGGATCGAGGGCTGGGCCCCGGAGGACGAGCGGTTCTGGGAGTCCACCGGCAAGCGCGTGGCGCGCCGGAATCTGATCTTCTCGATCCTTTCGGAGCACATCGGCTTCTCCATCTGGAGCGTCTGGTCGGTGCTGGTGCTGTTCATGTCCCCGAGCATCGGCCTGCCGTTCACCGCGGCGGAGAAGTTCCTGCTGGTCGTCACCCCGAACCTGGTCGGCGCCGTGTTGCGGCTGCCCTACGCCGCGGCGGTGACCCGCTTCGGCGGCCGCAACTGGACGATCTTCAGCTCGGCGATCCTGCTGGTGCCGGCCTCGCTGGCGTTCTTCTTCGTGCAGCAGCCGGGCACGCCGCTGTGGGTGTTCATGCTGATCGGCGCCGCGGCCGGGGTCGGCGGCGGAAACTTCGCCTCGTCGATGACGAACATCACGACCTTCTACCCGCAGCGCCACCAGGGCTGGGCGCTGGGGCTCAACGCCGGCGGCGGCAACCTCGGCGTGGCGGCGATCCAGGTGGTCGGCCTGCTGGTGATCGCCACCGCTGGCAACACCCACCCGTCCTACGTGGCGGCGATCTATCTGCCGCTGACCGTGATCGCAGCCCTGTGCGCGGCGCTGTTCATGGACAACGTGGACGCGGTAAGGGCCCGCCCCGGTGCGTTGCGGGAGGCCGCCGCGAACAAGCACACGTGGTGGATCTCGTTCCTCTACATCGGGACGTTCGGCTCGTTCATCGGCTACAGCTTCGCCTTCGGCCTGGTGCTGCAGACCGAGTTCGACTTCACCCCGCTGCAGGCCGCGAGCTGGACGTTCCTCGGCCCACTGATGGGTTCGATCGCCCGCCCGTTCGGGGGTTGGCTCTCCGACCGCTTGGGCGGCGCCCGGGTCACGCTCTGGACCTTCGCCGGCATGACCGCGGGCACCGGGGCATTGCTGTTCTCATCGTCGCAGCACTCCTTCGCGCTATACGTCGCGGCGTTCTTCGTGCTGTTCGTGCTGACCGGCATCGGCAACGGCTCGACCTACAAGATGATCCCGGCGATCTTCGCCAAGGAGGCCGAGGACGACGTGACCGATGGCGGTGAAGCCGTCGCGGCCTTCGCCCGGGCCCGGCGCATGTCCGGTGCGGTGATCGGCATCGCTGGTGCGATCGGCGCGCTCGGCGGCGTGGGCATCAACCTCGCCTTCCGCTCCTCTTACGGCGGCGAGGCCGCCAACGGCGACGCTGCCCTGACCACGTTCCTCGTCTACTACGTGGTTTGCGGGATCCTCACGTGGGCTGTGTACGTGCGCGGGGCGCTCAAGAAAACCGCCGCTGCGCAGCCGTTCCCGGCCCAGCAGTCGTCGAAGGCCGAGGCCGGTAGTGCCTGACATTCGGACCGTGGCCACGCACTGCCCCTACTGCGCCCTGCAGTGCGGTACCCAGCTGACGCGGGAACGGCGCGGGGTGTCGGTGCGGCCGACGGATTTCCCGGTCAACCGGGGCGGGTTGTGCCAGAAAGGCTGGACCGCACCGGCCCTGCTGGACGTCCCGGACCGGTTGCGGCACCCGCTTGTGCGCCGTGGCGGCGAGCTCACCCCGGTCGACTGGGACACCGCGCTGGGCACCGTCGCCGCCGGCATCGACCGGATCCGGCGCGAGCACGGACCGGATGCGGTCGGCGTGTTCGGCGGCGGCGGGTTGACCAATGAGAAGGCCTACCTGCTCGGCAAGTTCGCCCGGCTGGCGCTGGGCACCAGCCAGATCGACTACAACGGCCGGTTCTGCATGTCCTCGGCCGCGGCCGCGGGTAACGCCGCCTTCGGGGTCGACCGGGGGCTGCCGTTCCCGGTCACCGATCTCGGCGGCGCCGACGTGGTGCTGCTGGCCGGGGCGAACCCGGCCGAGACCATGCCGCCGCTGATGCAACACCTGCGCGACGCGCAGCTAGTGGTCATCGACCCGCGCCGGACCACGACCGCCGAGAGCGCCGCGCTGCACCTGCGACCGGCTCCCGGCACCGACTTGGCCCTGGCGCTGGGGCTGCTGCACGTCGCGGTGGTCGACGGCTGGACCGACACCGCCTACGTCCAGGACCGGACCACGGGGTTCGACGTCGCGTGGCAGCGAGCGACGGCCTGGTGGCCGGAGCGCGTCGAGCGCGTCACCGGGGTTGCGGTGACCGCGCAGCGGCAGGCGGTGCGGATGCTCGCCGAGGCCGAAAGTGCTTACGTGCTCACCGGTCGCGGCGCCGAGCAGCACAGCAAAGGCGTCGACACCGTAGCGGGGTTCATAAACCTCGCCCTCGCGCTCGGCCTGCCGGGCCGCCCCGGTCGCGGCTACGGCTGCCTGACTGGGCAGGGCAACGGGCAGGGCGGGCGCGAGCACGGCCAGAAGGCCGACCAGCTGCCCGGTTATCGGATGATCACCGATCCTGCCGCGCGGGCGCACGTGGCCGAGACCTGGGGCGTGCTGCCCGATGTGCTGCCGGGCCCGGGTCGCAGCGCCTACGAGCTGCTTGACGCGCTGGGCACCGCCGACGGCCCCCGGGCGCTGCTGGTCTTCGGCTCCAACCCCGTCGTTTCGGCCCCGAACGTAGACCACGTCGGGAAGCGCCTGTCCGCTTTGGACTTACTGGTGGTGGCCGATTTCGTGCCGTCTGAGACCGCCAGGCTGGCCGATGTGGTGCTGCCGGTGACGCAGTGGGCCGAAGAGGACGGCACCATGACCAACCTCGAAGGGCGCATCCTGCGGCGCCGCCGGTTGCAGGTCCCACCCGGCCATGCGCGCAGCGATCTCGAAGTGCTGCACGGCCTGGCGGTCCGGCTCGGCGAGCCCGGCCACCGCTACCCCACCTCACCTCGCGAGGTCTTCGAAGAGCTGCGCCGAGCATCGGCCGGCGGCAAGGCCGACTACGCCGGGATCACCTACGACCGCCTCGACGCCGGTGAGGCCCTGCACTGGCCCTGCCCGCACCCGGAACACCCCGGCACGCCGCGGTTGTTCCTCGACGGGTTCGCGCATCCCGAGGGGCTGGCCCGCTTCGCCGCCGTGGACCACCGTGATCCGGCCGAGACGCCGCAGGAGGCGTTCCCGCTGATCGCCACCACAGGTCGCGTGCTGGCCCAGTACCAGTCCGGGGCGCAGACGCGCCGGGTCGCCGAGCTCAACGAGGTTTCGCCCGAGGCATTCGTCGAGATCCACCCGGACACTGCCGACCGCGCCGGTCTCGCCGACGGGGCCATGGCCAAGGTGACCTCCGCGCGCGGCAGCGCGCTGGCACGCGTGCGCGTCGTCGCCACGATGCGCACCGACACCGTGTTCCTGCCGTTCCACTTCCCCGGCGCGGCGCGGGCGAACCTGCTCACCGGCGACGCCCTGGACCCGCGCAGCCGGATGCCGGAGTTCAAGGTCAGCGCCGTCCGGATCGAACCCGTCGAGGAGGTGGTCACCCGATGAGCCGTATCGTCATCGTCGGCAACGGGCCCGCCGCGCACCGGCTCGTCGAGCGGCTGCGCGCGCACGACCACACCGGCCCGATCACGGTGCTCGGCCGCGAGGAGCACCCCGCCTACAACCGGGTCCTGCTCGGCGCGGTGCTGGACCGCACGCTGACTCCCTCCACTGTGGCGCTGCCCGCTGTGGACGCCGAGGTGTGCCTGCGGGTCACCGCCACTGACATCGATCGCGCCCGGCGCGTGGTGCGCACTGATTTGGGCGAGGAACACCCGTACGACATCCTCGTGCTGGCCACTGGCTCGCGGCCGAGAATGCCGGAAATTCCCGGTTTGAGCGGAGATCGCCTCCAGCCGTTGCGCACACTCGCCGACTGCGCACGCATCGGCTCCGCCACAGGCCCGGTCGCGGTGCTGGGCGGTGGAATTCTCGGTGTCGAGGCGGCGCGGGCCCTGCTGGCCCGCGGCCACGACGTGACGCTGGTGCACCCGAATCCGCACCTGATGCACCGGCAGCTCGACGAGCCCTGTGGGCGGCTGCTCGCCGAGCGGCTCGGAAAGCTCGGCGTGGACCTGCACCTGGGCCGCCGGGCGATCGCCTACCGGAGCAGTCGGCTCATCCTGGACAGCAGCGACGTCGCGCTGGCCAACCTGGTCGTGGCGTGCACCGGGGTGACAGCTGAGACCGGACTGGCGATGCGGGCCGGATTGCCGGTTCAGCGCGGGATCGTCGTCGACGACCAGTTGCGCACTAGCGATCCGCGGATCCACGCCATCGGCGACTGCGCCGAGCACGACGGCGACACACCCGGCCTGATCTCTTCGGCCTGGGAACAGGCCGACGCGCTGGCAGTGCTGCTCACCGGCGGCGACGCCCGCTACCGCGGCACCCACACCGTCACCCGGCTCAAGGCCCGCGGCATCGACCTCGTCTCGATCGGCTCAGTCGACTGCCTCAAGAGCGCAGACGCCGAGGTCGTAACGCTGTCGGACCCGGCCCGCGGTCGCTACGCGAAGCTCGCGCTGCGGGACGAGCGGATCACCGGCGCGGTTCTGTTCGGCTTCCCGGATGCGATCGCATCGGTCATCCAGCTGCACGACCGCGACCTTCCGGTCCCAAGCGACCGCCTCGCGCTGTTGCTGGGCACCCCGGCCGCGGTGTCCGGCACACCCGTCGAGCTGCCCGAAAACGCAGTGATCTGCCGCTGCAACAACGTCACCAAGAAGTCCCTGACCGCCGCCTGGCAAGGCGGCGCCCGCTCGGTGCCCGAGCTGGCCAGGGCAACGCGGGCGACCACCGGCTGCGGAGGCTGCGTCGATGACGTCGGCCGCATCTGCGGCGCGCTGGCGGACCGCATCGAACACCAGAAGGAGGGCGCGGCTTGACCCGCACGCTTGTCGTCGTCGGCCACGGGATGGTCGGACACCGGCTCGTCGAAACGCTCCGGGAGCGCGACGTGGACAACACCTGGCGGATCGCCGTCCTCGGCGAGGAGCCCCGGGCCGCCTACGACCGGGTGGCGCTGTCGTCCTACCTGGACGGCAAGAGCGCCGAAGACCTCAGCCTGGCCGGCCATGAGCTGCTGGACGACCCGATGGTCGACCTGCGGCTGAGCACGGCAGCGACCGGCATCGACCGGGCCGCCCGCACGGTGTCCACATCGGACGGCTCAGAGCTGTCCTACGACGCGCTGGTGCTGGCCACCGGCTCGCGGCCGTTCGTGCCGCCGGTGCCCGGCCACGACCTCGACGGCTGCTTCGTCTATCGCACCATCGACGATCTCGACTCCATCCGCGCCGCCGCGACCGAGGGCAAGCCCGGGGTGGTAATCGGCGGCGGTCTGCTCGGTCTGGAAGCTGCCAACGCCCTGCGGCTGCTGGGCATGCGCGCGCACGTCGTGGAGATGGCTCCGCGGCTGATGCCGTTGCAGGTCGACGAGGGCGGCGGTCAGGTCCTGAGCCGGTTGGTAGGCGACCTCGGCTTGGCGATCCACTGCGGCGCCGCCACGAAGTCCATCGACGGCGAGGACCGCGTCCGCAGCGTCACGCTGGCCGACGGCACCGTGATCGACACCGATGTGGTGGTGTTCTCCGCCGGGGTCCGACCGCGTGACGAACTCGCCGAACTCGCTGGGCTGGAGCGTGCGGAACGCGGTGGTTTCCTGGTCGACGAAGGTTGTCGCACCAGCGACGAGAACATCTGGGCCATCGGCGAATGCGCCGCCGTGGACGGCCGCTGCTACGGCCTAGTCGCGCCCGGCTACAGCATGGCCGAGGGCGTCGCCGAGCAGCTGCTCTCCCTCGGCGAGGGAACCTTCCCCGGCGCGGACCTGTCCACCAAGCTCAAGCTGCTCGGCGTCGACGTCGCCAGCTTCGGCGACGCCCACGGGCAGACGGAAGGGGCCCTGGAGGTCGTCTACGCCAACAACGCCGCCGGCACCTACGCCAAGCTCGTGCTCAGCGACGACGCGCGGATCCTGCTCGGTGGTGTGCTGGTCGGCGATGCCAGCGCATATTCGGTGCTGCGGCCGCTGATCGACCGCGAACTGCCCGCCCCGCCGGAACAACTGCTGCTGCCCGCCGGCTCCGGTGTCGACGCCGGCGCGCTACCCTCCGACGCCACGGTCTGCTCGTGCAACAACGTGTCCAAAGAGGACATCACCATGGCGATCGCCGAGCAGGGGCTCACCGACTTGCCCGGCATCAAGGGCTGCACCAAGGCCGGCACCAGCTGTGGATCGTGCGTGCCGATGCTGAAGAAGCTGCTCGCCGAGTGCGGTGTCAGCATCTCCGAGGCGCTGTGCGAGCACTTCTCCCAGTCCCGCACGGAACTGTTCGAGATCGTCCAGGCGACCGCGATCAGCTCGTTCTCCGAGCTGATCGGCAAGCACGGCACCGGCCGCGGCTGCGACATCTGCAAGCCCGCCGTCGCATCCATCCTCGCCAGCCTCGGCCACGGCCACATCCTCGACGGCGAGCAGGCCGGGCTGCAGGACACCAACGACCGGTTCCTGGCCAACATGCAGCGCAACGGCACGTACTCGGTGGTGCCCCGGGTGCCCGGGGGCGAGATCACCCCGGACAAGCTAATCGTTCTCGGCGAGGTCGCCAAGGAGTTCGGCCTCTACACCAAGATCACGGGCGGGCAGCGCATCGACCTGTTCGGGGCCCGGGTAGAGCAGCTGCCGCTGATCTGGCGGCGGCTGGTCGACGCCGGGTTCGAATCCGGCCACGCCTACGGCAAGGCGCTGCGCACCGTGAAGTCCTGCGTCGGCAACGACTGGTGCCGCTACGGCGTGCAGGACTCGGTGAGCATGGCAATCCGGCTGGAGCTGCGCTACCGGGGCCTGCGAGCGCCGCACAAGATCAAGGCCGGGGTGTCCGGCTGCGCCCGCGAATGCGCCGAGGCGCGCGGCAAGGACTTCGGCGTGATCGCCACTGACAAAGGCTGGAACCTCTACGTCGGCGGCAACGGCGGCTTCACCCCACGGCACGCCGAGCTGCTGGCCGCCGACCTCGACGACGCGCAACTGATCAGGCTCGTGGACCGGTTCCTGATGTTCTACGTGCGCACCGCCGACCGGCTGCAGCGCACCTCGGCGTGGCTGGAGTCGCTGGACGGCGGGCTGGACCACCTGCGGGAGGTGGTCGTCGAGGATTCCCTCGGCATCGGCGCCGAACTGGAGGCCGCGATGCAGCGCCACGTCGACAACTACGCCGACGAGTGGGCCGGGGTGCTGGCCGATCCCGGCAAGCTCGCCCGCTTCGTGTCCTTCGTCAATGCCCCCGAGGCCCCGGACCCGACGATCCGCTTCGTCCAGGAGCGCGGCCAGATCCGGCCGGGCCGGGTCTGGCTGCCGATGCCCGCCATCCCGAACCAGGAGGTGCTCACGTGAACTGGCATCAGATCTGCGAACTCAACCTGCTGCCGCCCGAGTACGGGCTGCCCGCGCTGATCCGGGACCACCCGGTGGCGCTGTTCCGCACCCGCGACGATGAGCTGTTCGCGGTCGGCAACGTGGACCCGTTCTGTGGGGCCGGCGTTATGAGCCGCGGGATCGTCGGCGACCGCGACGGCGAGCCCACGGTCGCCTCGCCGATGCTCAAGCAGGTCTTCTCGTTGCGGACCGGGCAGTGCCTGGACGACCCGGACGCGCGGCTGCCGGTGTACCCGGTGCGCCGCCGGGCCGACGTGGTGGAGGTCGCGGTCCCTTGACCGACGAACTCGCTGGTTACACCGTCGCCGTGACCGCGGCTCGGCGCGCCGACGAGCTCGGTTCCCTGTTGGAGCGCCGCGGCGCGCGGGTCGTGCATGGCCCCGCGCTGCAGATTCTCCCGCTGGCCGACGACACCGAGCTGCTCCGGGTCAGCCGCGAATGCATCACCGACCCACCTGACGTGGTCGTGGCGACCACCGGCATCGGGTTCCGCGGCTGGATCGAGGCGGGCGACGGCTGGGGCATGGGCACCGAACTGCTCGACGCGCTGCGCCCCGCGCAACTGCTGGCCCGTGGGCCGAAGGCGCGCGGAGCGGTCCGCGCCGCTGGGCTGCCCGATCCGTGGTCGCCTGCCTCCGAGTCCTCCGCGGAACTGCTGGAACATCTGCTCGACCAGCCGCTGGACGGTGTTCGGGTCGCGGTGCAGCTGCACGGCCAGCCGCTGCCGGACTTCGTCGAGGCGCTGCACTGTGCAGGCGCGGAGGTCATCGAGATCCCGGTGTACCGGTGGACCGCGCCCGCCGACATCACCGCACTGGACGGGCTGTTGACCTCGGTGTGCGCGCGGGAGATCGACGCGGTGACGTTCACCAGCGCGCCCGCTGCGGCCAGCATGCTTTCGCTGGCCGCCGAACGACGTTGCCGGGACGAGCTGCTCGCCGCGCTCCGCGGACCGGTTCTCGTCGCTTGCGTCGGGCCGGTGACGCACGCGCCGCTGGCCGATCACGGCGTGCCCGCGGTGATCCCGCAGCGGTTCAGAATCGGCGCGCTGGTGCGGTCGTTGTGCGACGCGCTGCCGAGCCGCTCGCCGATGCTGCCGGTCAGCGGCCGGGAACTCCAGATCCGCGGGCACGCCGCCGTCGTCGACGGAGTGGTGAAGCCGCTCTCTCCGCAGGGGAGAACATTGCTCCAGACGCTCGCGGAGCGGCCCGGTCGGGTGGTATCACGGCGCAGCCTAGCCGAGGCGCTCAGCGGCGCCGGGAACTCGCTTGATGAGCACGCCGTGGAACAGGCGGTCGCCCGGTTGCGGGCCTCGCTGGGTGCGCCCGAGCTGGTGCAGACCGTGATCAAGCGCGGATACCGACTTCCGCTGGAACCGATGAGGGATGCCCCGCGATGCGCCGATCCGCAACCGTGACTCCCCCGCTGCTGCTGGTCGCCCACGGCACCCGAGATCCCGCCGGGCCACGGGTGGTCGAACGCCTCGCCGATGCCGCGGCCGACCGCCTGCGGGTGCCGGTGCACGTCGCGTACGTGGACGTGATCGGCCCGACCGTCGCAGCGGCCCTGAGCGAGATCGACGGCCCGGTGGTCGCGCTGCCCGCCTTCCTCGCGACCGGTTACCACGTGCGCACCGACCTGCCGGAGCAGATCGTCGCCAGCGGGCACGAAGACGTGGCGGTCAGCGCCCCGCTCGGGCCAGCCCCGGAAATCATCGCGGCGATGTTTCGGCGGCTGGTCGCTGCCGGGTGGCAGCCCGGGGACCCGGTCGTGTTCGCGGCGGCCGGGTCGTCGGACGAGCGGGCGCTGTCCGACGTGCGCGCCGCGGCGCGCATGCTCGGCCGCCGCGTCGGCCGGTGGTTGACCCCGAGCTACGTCACCACCGCCTCGCCCACGACGGCCGAAATCTGCGGCCCGGCGGACTACATCGCTCCGTACCTGCTGGCACCGGGACAGTTCCACCGGCGGCTCGCGGAACTGCCGGTGGCCGGTGTCGCCGAGCCGATCGGCGCGCACCCGGACGTGATCGACCTGGTCGCCCGCCGCTACCGGCTGGCGGTGCGCGACCACGTTTCCGCCGCCTGAGCGCACGCCTCCGAGATTCATCTGCGCCCATCGGGGTACCTCAACAGGATCGAACAGCTTAGGAATCTGACGTTCGGCGTATAGCTCTAATTGGTTGCAGTCCCGGAGGAGGGGTCCCGATGGCCACCACGACAAGCTCGAGCACCTCGTCGACGAGCTCGGGCTCGCAGCGCACGCGCAGGCAGCCCGCGACCAAATCCAGCCCGGCGCGCGGCGGCACGGCGATCACCCTGCCCTACGTCACGGCGGAACTCCGCACCACCAAGGTCCAGCTGCCCGAGCTACCGGGGATTCCCGGCCGCAAGGAGCTGGCATCCGCCGTCGAGACGGTGCGCGGTCAGCTGCCCACCCGAGACCAGGCGTTGTTCTACGGTGGGCTGACTGCAGCGGCCGCGTTCAGCGTGATCGAGTGGCCGGTAGCCGCGGCGATCGGCATCGGGAACGCACTTCTCCAGCGCAGCGTGCGCAAGGAGATCAGCGAAGCCTGATCGCGAAGGTCCTCGATGCCGCTGGGTTGGCCTCCTGTCGAAAGCCGCGTAGTTCGCCGCGCCGGCGCAACGCGACGCGCCCGGAAAACGCGGGAGTTGTGCTCGGCGACGTGACCGCCCTGGCCGTGGGCGTGGCACTACTCCGCCGTCTGCGCCTTTCCCTCCGGTGCGGGCCGTGTCGCAGCTCGTGGTGCCGGTGGTGGACTCGGCGCCGTGGATGCGCGCCGGCTTGGAGCGCAAGCTCGGCCGCGCCCCGGTCGACACGATGGCGCTCGGCGGCGCCAACTCGTGGAAGCTGCGGTCGAACGGCTGGCTCTGCGCGGCTGCTGGCCGTGGCCGAACGCACTGTACCGGAAACCTTCGAACTCACCGAGGCCGATGTGGACGAGCTCAAATTCGTTGGACTGCTGGGTCTGGCCGATCCGGTGCACCCGACCACCGCCGAAGCGGTCACGCAGCTCAGCGGTGCGGTGTCATGCTCGGCGACAAGCGGAGGCTCACTGGGGCGGAGCTGGACCAGTGGTTCATCGCGCTCGGCACTTCGATCGCGGCGACTTGTGGTGCTGCTGGGGCAGATGCGGTCGCCGATGACCTCCTGACCTGCACTGTTCTGGCTCGATTCACCTGCGCGTCATCTTCCGCGCAACCGCGGCTAACCCGGTCGGCGCACAGTCGGGGCGTAACAACAGAGCAACATTGGAGAAAGCAGACCGATGCCCCAGTTCCTCACCACCGTCCTCGCTGGCGTGGCCATCGCCCTCATCGAGACCTTGTTGATCCACCTGGTGAAGTCGGCCATCCGCACGGCCTGACCCGCAACGCGCCCGACCTAAATTCCCTCGAGCTCGGACGTCTGGGTCTTCGCCGGTGCCGCACGCTGCGCGGTGAACGCGCCGGCGAGGATCAGCGCCCCACCGACGAGCTGGATCGGCCCCAACGCCTCGGCGAGCAGCGCCCACGCCAGCACCGTGGCGATAACCGGCTCCAGGAACGCGACCGCGCCAGCCACCTGCGGCGACAGGCGGCGCACCGCGACGATCCCGGTCAGGTACGCCAGGACCGTGCTCAGCACCACGATCCAGCCGACCGCGAACAACGCGGGGAACTCGTGTTCTGCCAGCTGGACGTGGCCGACCAGCAGCACCCAGTCCAGCTCCCACGGCTGCGCGAGCAGTGTGACGATCACGGTGCCCAGCAGCAGCCCGAAGCCCGCGAGGGCGAGTGGATTGACCTCGGGCCCGCTGTCCGACAACAGGAAGTAGGTGGCCTGGCAGCCCGCCGCGCCCAGCGCCAGCAGCAGGCCGATCGGGTCGAAGGTCAACCCCGACCACAGCTCCACGACGCACGCCAGGCCGACCATCGCGACGGCCACGCCGATGGCCGCCGAGCGGGTTACCGGATAGCGGCGGACGAACCGGATCCAGCCCAGCACCATCACCGGACCGAGGAATTCGATCAGCAGCGCCACTCCGACTGGCACCGTGACGATCGCGGCGAAGTAGAAGACCTGTACCCCGGCGATGGCGAACAGGCCGTACCCGACGAGTAGCTTCGGCACCCGGCGCACGGTCGGCGCGTAGCGGATCACGAACGGGAGCATCAGCAGCGCGCCCCCGGCCAACCTCAACCAAGCCACCTGAAGCGGGGTGAATCCCGCAGTAATCAGCGGCTTCGCGAACGGTCCGGAACCGCCGAAGCAGAACGCGGAGACGATCGCGATCGCCACGCCGCCGGACTTCGCGTTGTCGGTCAGGTTTCGCATCCGCCAATCGAATCACGCCGCCCCACCGGCCCTGAAGCCAGTTTTGGTACCGGCGACCCAGTTCATCGCAAGCACGGAAATTCTGCGGGTTTGCACGCCGTGGTACATGTGATCGAGAGTTTGCCGACCCTTAGTTGAGGGCGAATACAGGACAAGCGTACTGTTAGCGCGAAGAGAGCGGGTTCTCGCGCACGCTCGGCCGACGTGCGCGAGACTCGCAATCGTTCCCGAACTTGCGCCCGTCGCGAGATGGAGTTGAACGTGACTGCACCTGCGAGCAAGGACAGCTTCGGCGCCCGCGGCACGCTGAACGTCGGTGACGCCTCTTACGAGGTGTTCCGGCTCAGCGCGGTCGACGGCGCGCAGCGGCTGCCCTACAGCCTCAAGATCCTCCTGGAAAACCTGCTGCGCACCGAGGACGGCGCGAACATCACCGCCGACCACGTGCGCGCCCTCGCTAACTGGGACGCCAAGGCCGAGCCGGCCACTGAAATCCAGTTCACCCCGGCCCGGGTGATCATGCAGGACTTCACCGGCGTCCCCTGCGTGGTCGACCTGGCCACGATGCGCGAGGCGGTGTCCGACCTCGGCGGGGACACCGCCAAGGTCAACCCGTTGGCCCCGGCCGAGCTGGTGATCGACCACTCGGTGATCATCGATGTGTTCGGCAAGCCGGACGCCTTCGAGCGCAACGTCGAATTCGAGTACGGCCGCAACAAGGAGCGCTACCAGTTCCTGCGCTGGGGCCAGGGCGCCTTCGACGAGTTCAAGGTCGTCCCCCCGGGCACCGGCATCGTGCACCAGGTCAACATCGAGCATCTGGCCCGCACCGTGATGGCCCGGGGCGGCCAGGCCTACCCGGACAGCTGCGTGGGCACCGACTCGCACACCACCATGGTCAACGGCCTGGGCGTGCTGGGCTGGGGCGTCGGCGGCATCGAGGCCGAGGCCGCGATGCTCGGCCAGCCGGTGTCGATGCTCATCCCGCGCGTCGTCGGCTTCAAGCTCACCGGCGAGATCCCGGCCGGCGCCACCGCCACCGACGTGGTGCTGACGATCACCGAGATGCTGCGCAAGCACGGCGTTGTCGGCAAATTCGTCGAATTCTACGGTTCGGGCGTCGCCTCGGTGCCGCTGGCCAACCGCGCCACCATCGGCAACATGAGCCCAGAGTTCGGCTCCACCTGCGCGATCTTCCCGATTGACGACGAGACCGTCCGCTACCTCAAGCTCACCGGTCGCTCCACCGAGCAGGTCGCCCTGGTCGAGGCCTACGCCAAGGAACAGGGCCTCTGGCACGACCCGAGCCACGAGCCGGAGTACTCCGAGTACCTGGAGCTCGACCTGTCCACTGTGGTCCCTTCCATCGCCGGGCCGAAGCGCCCGCAGGACCGGATCGTGCTGGCGGAGGCCAAGCAGTCGTTCCGCACCACGCTGACCGACTACGCCAAGGTCGAGACCGCAGACGACAAGGCGCTCGACGAGGCCGGCGAAGAGTCCTTCCCCGCCAGCGACGCCCCGGCACTCACCCACCACGAGTCTGCGCCGCAGATCGTCTCGGCCGCCAACGGCTCGAACGGCCGGATCTCCAAGCCGGTCAAGGTCGCCTCGGAGGAGCTCGGCGAGTTCGAGCTGGACCACGGCGCCGTGGTGATCGCCTCGATCACCTCCTGCACCAACACCTCCAACCCGTCGGTGATGCTGGGCGCGGCCCTATTGGCCCGCAACGCCGTCGACAAGGGCCTGACCCGCAAGCCGTGGGTGAAGACCTCGATGGCCCCCGGCTCGCAGGTCGTCACCGACTACTACGAGAAGGCCGGTCTTTGGCCTTACCTGGAAAAGCTGGGCTTCCACCTGGTCGGTTACGGGTGCACCACCTGCATCGGCAACTCCGGGCCGCTGCCGGAGGAGATCTCCGCCGCGGTGCAGGACAACGACCTGTCGGTGGTCTCTGTGCTGTCGGGCAACCGGAACTTCGAGGGCCGGATCAACCCCGACGTCAAGATGAACTACCTGGCCTCGCCGCCGCTGGTGATCGCCTACGCGCTCGCGGGCTCGATGGACTTCGACTTCGAGAACGAACCGCTGGGCACCGACACCGAGGGTAAGCCTGTCTACCTGCGCGACATCTGGCCGTCGCCGCAGGAGGTCCAGGACGTCATCGACTCGGCGATCACCAACGAGATGTTCACCAAGTCCTACGCGGACGTCTTCAAGGGCGACGAGCGGTGGCGGTCGCTGCCCACCCCGGAGGGCCAGACCTTCGAATGGGACGCCGACTCCACCTACGTGCGCAAGCCCCCGTACTTCGAGGGCATGGCGATGGAACCGGCTCCGGTCACCGACATCTCCGGTGCCCGCGTGCTCGCGCTGCTCGGCGACTCGGTCACCACCGACCACATCTCGCCAGCCGGCGCGATCAAGCCGGACTCGCCTGCGGGCAAGTACCTCACCGACCACGGCATCGACCGCAAGGACTTCAACTCCTACGGTTCCCGTCGCGGCAACCACGAGGTGATGATCCGGGGCACCTTCGCCAACATCCGGCTGCGCAACCTGCTGCTGGACGACGTGCAGGGCGGCTACACCCGGGACTTCACCCAGGACGGCGCCCCGCAGGCGTTCATCTATGACGCCGCGCAGAACTACGCCGCCCAGGACATCCCGCTAGTGGTGCTCGGCGGCAAGGAGTACGGCTCCGGTTCGTCCCGCGACTGGGCCGCCAAGGGCACCCGGCTGCTCGGGGTCCGCGCCGTCATCGCCGAGTCTTTCGAGCGCATCCACCGCTCGAACCTGATCGGCATGGGCGTCATCCCGCTGCAGTTCCCGGCGGGTCGGTCCGCCAAGTCCCTGGGTCTGGACGGCACCGAGACCTTCGACTTCGCGGGCATCACCAAGCTCAACGAGGGCGAGACCCCGGAGACGGTGAAGGTGACCGCGACCAAGGCCGACGGCTCCACCGTGGAGTTCGACGCCAAGGTCCGCATCGATACCCCCGGTGAGGCGGACTACTTCCGCAACGGCGGCATCCTGCAGTACGTGCTGCGCAAGATGATCCGCTCCTGACCCCCTGCCGATCCGGCCGGGAAATACCGAACGGGCCCGGTGCGCCACAATGATTGCCACTACGAAGTCGATCAAGTCGGTTGACACCACTGTGGCGTGAGCCTGCCAGGTGATCCC
>NZ_JBSFLZ010000039.1:0-49653 GCF_053599315.1 Saccharopolyspora sp. NPDC000995 | reverse complement strand
GATCTGATGCCGCCCGGCCTCAGCCAACCCCAGATCCCGGACAGCGAACTCCAGGCCGTTGACCTTCTGCAACTCGACGCTCATAACAACCTTTCTCTGCTTCCGGATTAAGACAGGCGGGAATCAGGTGTTGAAGTACTTCGCTTCTGGATGGTGGGCGATGATCGCGTCGGTGGACTGCTCGGGGTGCAGCTGGAACTCCTCGGAGAGCACCACGCCGATGCGCTCGGCCTCCAGCAGGTCGACGATCTTCGCGCGGTCCTCGATGTCCGGGCAGGCGCCGTAGCCGAAGGAGTACCGCGCGCCGCGGTAGCCGAGCTTGAAGAACTCCTGGACGTCGGCCGGGTCCTCCTCGGCCACCGAACCGCCCGAGGACCACTGGAGCTCCCGCCGGATGCGGCGGTGCCAGTACTCGGCCAGCGCTTCGGTGAGCTGCACGCCCATGCCGTGCACCTCCAGGTAGTCCCGGTAGGCGTTGCGGGCGAACAGTTCGTTGGCGAAGTCGGCGATCGGCTGGCCCATGGTGACCAGCTGCATCGGCAACACGTCCACCTGGCCGGTCCGCTCGGCCTGCTCCCTCGACCGGAAGAAGTCCGCCAGGCACAGCCGCCGGTCGCGCTTCTGCCGCGGGAAGAAGAACCGGTGCCGCTCCGGGGCGTCCGGCTCTTCCTTGTCCAGCACGACGAGGTGGTTCCCCTCGGTCACGCACGGGAAGTAGCCGTAGACCACGGCCGCGTGCTGCAGGATGCCCTCGGTGGACAGCTCGTCGATCCAGTGCCGCAGCCGTGGCCGGCCCTCGGACTCGACGAGTTCCTCGTAGGACGGTCCCTCGCCCTTCTTCGCGCCGCGCAGGCCCCACTGGCCGAAGAACGTGGCCCGCTCGTCCAGCAGCGCCAGGTAGTCGGCGACCGCGACGCCCTTGACCACCTTCGAGCCCCAGAACGGCGGCGTCGGCACCGGCGCGTTCACGTCCACATCGGACCGCGTGGTGTCGGTGTACTCCGGCTCCGGCCCCTGCGCGGCCTTGCGCTTCTCGGCGATGCGCAGCGACCGCTCGCGACGAGCCTTGCGTTCGGCCTTCTTCTCCCGCTCGGCCGCATCGTCGGCAGGCGCGTCACCGCGCTTGACGGCCATGATGCGGTCCATCAGGTGCAGGCCTTCGAAGGCGTCCTTCGCATAGCGCACATCGCCCTGGTAGACCTCGTCCAGGTCGTTCTCCACGTAGGACCTGGTGAGCGCCGCCCCTCCCAGCATCACCGGGTACTTCTCGGACATCCCCCTGGAGTTGAGCTCCTCCAGGTTCTCCTTCATGATCACGGTCGACTTCACCAGCAGCCCGGACATGCCGATGGCGTCGACCTTGTGCTCCTCGGCGGCGTCCAGGATGGCGCTGATCGGCTGCTTGATGCCGATGTTGACAACGTCGTAGCCGTTGTTGGACACGATGATGTCGACCAGGTTCTTGCCGATGTCGTGCACGTCGCCCTTGACCGTGGCCAGCAGCAGCTTGCCCTTCCCGCCGGAGTCGTCCTTCTCCATGTGCGGTTCGAGGTGGGCGACGGCCGCCTTCATGACCTCGGCGGACTGCAGCACGAACGGCAGCTGCATCTGCCCCGAGCCGAACAGCTCGCCCACGACCTTCATGCCGGCCAGCAAGTTCTCGTTGATGATCTCCAGCGGCGGCTTCTCCGCCATCGCCGCGTCCAGATCCGCTTCGAGCCCGTTGCGCTCACCGTCGACGACCCGCCGCTCCAAGCGCTCGAACAGCGGTAGCTTCGCCAGCTCCTCAGCGCGCGAGGCGCTGCTGGACTTCGCGGTCTTGCCCTCGAAGATCTCCATCAACTTCTGCAGCGGGTCGTACCCCTCGCTGCGCCGGTCGTAGATCAGGTCGAGCGCGGTCTGCCGCTGCTGCTCATCGATCTTACTCATCGGCAGGATCTTCGAAGCGTTCAGGATCGCGGTGTCCAGACCCGCTTCCCGGCATTCGTTGAGGAACACCGAGTTCAGCACCTGCCGCGCCGCCGGGTTGAGCCCGAACGAGACGTTCGACAAGCCGAGCGTGGTCTGGACGTCCGGGTGGCGCTTCTTGAGCTCCCGGATCGCGTTGATCGTCTCGATGGCGTCCTTGCGGACCTCTTCCTGACCCGTGGTGATCGGGAAAACCAGGCAGTCGATGATGATAGAGGACTTCCCCAGACCCCAGTTGGTGGTCATGTCCTCGATCAGCCGCTCGGCGACCCGCAGCTTCCACTCGGCGGTGCGCGCCTGGCCTTCCTCGTCGATGCAGGTCACCACGACGGTGGCGCCGTGCTCGACCACGAGCCTCATCACGCGCTCATACCGCGAGCCCGGCTCGTGACCGTCCTCGTAGTTCACCGAGTTGACCGCGCACCGGCCGCCCAGGTGATCCAGACCGGCCTCGATCACGTCCGGCTCCGTGGAGTCCACCATGATCGGCAGGGTCGAGGAAGTCGCCAGGCGCGACGCCAGTTCCCGCATGTCGACCGTACCGTCGCGGCCGACGTAGTCAACGCACAGGTCCAGCATGTGCGCGCCCTCGCGGGTCTGGGCCTTGGCGATCTCCACGCAGTCGTCGTAGCGGCCTTCCAGCATCGCCTCGCGGAACGCCTTGGAACCGTTGGTGTTCGTGCGCTCACCGATGTTGAGGATCGACGCGTCCTGTTCGAACGGCACCGACTGGTACATCGACGAGATCGCCGGGATGTATTCGGGCTGGCGCATCTTCGGCCGCAGCGACGCGACGGCCCCGGCCACCGCGCGCACGTGCTCGGTGGTGGTGCCGCAGCAGCCGCCGACCAGCCGGGCGCCGAAGTGGTTGACGAACCCGACCAGAGCCTCGGCCAGCTCGTCGGGCTGCAGCGGGTACACGGCACCGCCTGCGCCGAGTTGGGGCAGACCGGCGTTGGGCATCACCGACAGCGGGATCCGGGAATTCTGCGCCAGCACTCGCAGGTGCTCGCTCATCTCCGCCGGACCGGTCGCGCAGTTCATCCCGATCAGGTCGATGCCCAGCGCCTCCAGCGCGGTCAGCGCCGCGCCGATCTCGGAACCGACCAGCATCGTTCCCGTGGTCTCCACGGTGACCTGGGCGATGATCGGCAGCTGACGACCGGCCTGGGCCATCGCGCGCTTCGCGGCCACGATCGCGGCCTTCGTCTGCAGCAGGTCCTGCGAGGTCTCAACCAGCACCACGTCTATGCCGCCGTCGAGCATGCCCAGCACCTGCTCGACGTAGGCGTCGCGCAGCACGGCGTAGGGTGCGTGGCCCAGCGTCGGCAGCTTGGTGCCCGGACCGACCGAACCGAGCACGTACCGCGGCCGCTCCGGCGTCGAGTACTCGTCGGCGGCCTCGCGGGCCAGCGCCGAGCCCTTCTCCGCTAGCTCCCGGATCCGTTCCGGGATGTCGTACTCGGCGAGGTTGGCCAGGTTCGCCCCGAACGTGTTGGTCTCGATCGCGTCCGAGCCGGCCTCGAGGTAGCCCCGGTAGATCGAGGACACCACGTCGGGCCGGGTCACGTTCAGGATCTCGTTGCAGCCCTCCAGGTTGGCGAAGTCGTCCAACGTCAGGTCGAACGCCTGCAGCGCGGTGCCCATGCCGCCGTCGGCGACGAGGACGCGTTCGCCGAGGGCGGTGAGGAACCCGCTCGGATCGTTCTGCCGGTCTGCCATGCCCCTGCTACTCCCGTTCTCAGCGAAGCTTCGGCTGGACCTCGGCCGCGGCGGCGTCGCCGTACGCCTCAGCGATGCGGGCCGCGAACGAGTCGCGCTCCACCTCGTACTCCTGGGGGCCGTCGGTCTCAAGCGAAACTGTGGCCAGCGTGCAGCCGAGCTGCAGCGAGCGCTCCAGCCCGAAGTCGTGGGTCAACCCGGCCAGGAACCCGGCGCGCAGCGCGTCGCCGACGCCGGTGGGGTCGCCCTTCTGCTTCTCCTTCGGCGGCGCGACCTCGATGGTCGGCTCCGACTTGGACTCCACCTGAACGCCCTTGGGTCCGAGCGAGGTCACCCAGATGCCGACGCGCTCCAGCACCTCGGTGTGGGTCCAACCGGTGCTCTGCAGCAGCAGGCCGTGCTCGTACTCGTTGGTGAACAGGTACTCCGCGCCCTCGACGAGCTTGCGGATGTCGTCGCCTTCCATCCGGGCGAGCTGTTGGCCCGGGTCGGCGAGGAACCGGTAGCCGCGGTCCCGGCACTCCTGGGTGTGCCGCAGCATCGCGTCCGGGTCGTTGGCGGAGATCACCACGATGTCGAGGCCACCGAGCCGGTCGGCGACCGGCTTGAGCTCGATCTCGCGGGCCTCGGCCATCGCGCCCGCGTAAAATGAGGCGATCTGGTTGTGGTCGGTATCTGTGGTGCAGAGGAACCGCGCGGTGTGCTTGGTCCCGGAGACGTGCACCGAGCCGGTGTCCACTCCGTGACGCTCCAGCCACGCGCGGTACTCGTCGAAGTCCCTGCCGACGGCGCCTACGAGGGCCGAGCCGATGCCGAGCTGGCCGAGGCCGAAGGTGATGTTGGCCGCGATCCCGCCGCGGCGCACCTCCAGCTCGTCGACCAGGAATGACAGCGACACCTGCTGGAGGCGATCAGCGACGAGCTGATCGGTGAACCTACCGGGGTAGGACATCAGATGGTCGGTGGCGATCGAACCGGTCACCGCAATCCGCACTGCATTACTCCTTCACCAGGGTAGGTCGGCTGCCACTGCGGCACCGACCACGAAGCTCTACTGGACCCGGGCCGTCACAGCGGAATGCGGGGCGCACGCCACGCCCCGCAGTCCGCCGCCACGGGCTTGGGGTCAACGTCAGATACCGGCGGCGCTCTTCAGCGCCTCGGCCCGATCGGTGCGCTCCCACGGCAGGTCGACGTCGCTGCGCCCGAAGTGACCGTACGCTGCCGTCTGGGCGTAGATCGGCTGCAGGAGGTCGAGGTCACGCACGATGGCCGCGGGGCGCAGGTCGAAGACCTCGTTGATCGCCGCCTGGATCTTGACCGGGTCGACGTTCTCGGTGCCGAAGGTCTCCACGAACAGGCCCACCGGGGCGGCCTTGCCGATCGCGTAGGCGACCTGCACCTCGATGCGGCTGGCCAGGCCCGCCGCGACGGCGTTCTTTGCGACCCAGCGCATCGCGTAGGCGGCGGAGCGGTCGACCTTCGACGGGTCCTTGCCGGAGAACGCACCGCCGCCGTGGCGGGCCATGCCGCCGTAGGTGTCGACGATGATCTTCCGGCCGGTCAGGCCCGCGTCGCCCATCGGGCCACCGACGACGAACCGGCCGGTCGGGTTCACCAGCAGCCGGGTGTCGGCGGACTCCAGGCCGACCCGCTGGATCTCCGGGTCGATGACCTTCTCCTTGATGTCCCTGGTCAGCATGCCTTCGAGGTCGATGTCAGCGGCGTGCTGGGTGGAGAGCACCACGGTGTCCACGCGCACCGGCTGGTCGCCGGCGTACTCGATGGTCACCTGGGTCTTGCCGTCCGGGCGCAGGTACGGCAGCACGCCGTCCTTGCGGACCTTGGTCAGCCGCCGCGACAGGCGGTGCGCCAGCGCGATCGGCAGCGGCATCAGCTCGTCGGTGTCGGTGCAGGCGTAGCCGAACATCAGGCCCTGGTCACCGGCGCCCTGCTTGGCGATCTCGTCGATCACGCCCTCGACCCGCGTCTCGTGCGCGACATCCACGCCCTGCGCGATGTCCGGCGACTGCGAGCCGATGGCGACGTTCACGCCGCAGGAGGCACCGTCGAAGCCCTTGGCCGAGGAGTCGTAGCCGATCTCCAGGATCTTCTCCCGCACGATCGTCGGGATGTCCGCGTAGGCGTCAGTGGTCACCTCGCCGGCCACATGCACCTGGCCGGTGGTCACCATCGTCTCCACCGCGACCCGCGACCGCGGGTCCTGGGACAACAACGCGTCCAGCACGGCGTCGCTGATCGCATCGCAGATCTTGTCCGGGTGCCCCTCGGTCACCGACTCACTGGTGAACAACCTGCGGTTGATCTCACTCACGACTGCTCCTCACCTCACAGCTGATGCTGCTTTAGATCCTTGCGTACGATAGTGGCGATTTACAGCACGGGGGGCCAAAACATTTTCCGGTCTCGTCTTGCGGGTTCGATGCCGATTGCGTGCGCGGGCTTAACGGCTGCGTCGCTTCGAGGACGAAGACCAAGCCCACCTCGGACACCTCTCATGCTCGAGCGTGGATGATGCCCCAGGCCAGGTTGCCCGCTTTGCCACCGGCCACCCAGTTCTTCAGACCGGTCTTCATCTTGGTGCGGTACTCGTCGCTGATCCGGTCGGCGAGCTCCGCTTCCTTGCCCTCCAGGACGTGCAGGACCCGCGCGTAGTGCGTCGGCAGGTATTCGGTCAAGTCCTCGAAGTCGAAGTCCTGCAGGCCGAGGCGGGCCAGCTCGCGGCGGTAGAAGCCGGGCGAGCCCATGGTGTCCAGGTTGAGCCGGTCCAGGATCGGCCCGAGGTCCCGCAGCCTGGCGTCGTCGGCGGCCATCGGATCGGTGAAGATGAAGGAACCCCCGCCCTTGAGCACGCGGGTCACCTCCTCCAGGACCCGCTCCCGGTCGCCGCTGTGCAGGATCGCATCCTGCGACCAGACGATGTCGAAGGCATTGTCCTGGAACGGGATGTCCTCGAAGGAACCGTCCTTGACCTCGATCGATTCGTCCAGCCCGGCGGTGCGGTTGAACTCGACGTTGCGGGCGTTCTCGACCTCGCTGAGATTCAGGCAGGACACCTTGCAGCCGTAGGTCTCGGCCAGGTAACGGGCCGCGCCGCCGTAGCCGGAGCCGATGTCCAGGATGCGGGTGTCCGGGCTGATCCGAACCTTGGCGGCCATCCGCTCCACGGTGCGCCGCGAGGCGGCGTCGATGTTCTCGTCCGGAGTCTCGTAGACGCCGATGTGGATGTCGTTGCCGCCCCAGACGTGGTAGTAGAAGTTGTCCGCGTCTTCGGAGTTGTAATAGTCCCGCGCGGTGTGCACCGCGGTCGAGTATACGTCGGAGAGCTCCTCGTCCGGACGGTACTTCTTCTCGGCCACGTGAATGAAGAAGTCCGGCTCCGTATCGTGGTAGGTCTCCTGGAAGTCGCCGTAGGTGTCGATCCGTTGGAAACCGACTTCGCGCATGAGCCGCCGCATGTAGTTCTTCCGCAGCGGATACATGTTCAGGAAGAATTCAGATCGATCGGGGAACGTGTACTTGAATCGCGCCAGACCATCATCGATGTAATCAGGTTCCGCGGAAACGTCGTCACCGGCGTAGTAATAGGTGTGCTTCGTGGAGAATCCGCTGTCCAAAATCGAATCGTAATTGCGCTGATCGATGATCAGCACGCCGTCGTGTTTGAGCATCGCGTAGAACTCGGCCAGGGCTTTGCGCCGATCTCGTTCGGAGAACAGGTGAGTGAACGAGTTGCCCAGGCAGATGATAGCGTCGTATTCGCCGTGGACGTCACGATTCAGCCAGCGCCAGTCGGCGTGCACCACGCGCAGGATGTGGCCGCCGTAGATCAACCCATTGCTGAACGCCTTGGCCAGCATCTGGGGGCTGCCGTCGGCGCTGACCGTCTCGAAGCCCTCCTCCAGCAGTCGCACGGAGTGGAACCCGGTGCCGGTGGCCACGTCGAGGACGGAGCGGACACCGCGGGCCTTGAGCTGGTCGATGAAGAACGAGCCTTCGCTCTGGTAGCGCTTCTTCCAGTCGATCAGCTCATCCCACTTCTCGACGAAACCGCCGACGTACTCGTGCGTGTAGTGGTCCGATTCGCGCACTTCCAACGGATTCTCGCCGAACACCTGCTCTTCGCGGGCCACCAGATCAGCGGTATCCGGAGATCCTTGGTGCTCGCTCGAGGCAAGGTCGTCCACGCTCTTGGCCATTGTTCACTCCCACCACTCACGTTGATCATGCGCCACCGCAAACCCGGGTACGCGCAAAAATCCGTGCCCCGAGCTCCTCCCCTGGCCGTGCCGGGTCGCCGCTGCGAAAAAAGGCAACACCTGGACCGGCGTGGGCAGCCGAGAAACGCTCAAGGCCGCAACACCTACGCCGATCATCGTCCAGTCGGCACCTTTGCCAACCGGCGCTGACGCGGTATTCCTGCGTCGGTTAACCAACCTAGGCGAACGAGATCGCAAAGCAAGCGTACAAACGTGTGACGCTAACCACTGAGATGCGAAGACAGCGTGATTTAGTTTGTCACCCTGGGTGATAAAAGTGCCGCCACCTGCGGTGACTCAGCGCATTTAGAGAGGGATAACGATCGCGCAAGTGCAAATCGACAACGATCTGCGTATACTGGCGCGCGCATCGTGTATCACAATGACTGCAAATTGCACAACCACGAACGCCGATAAAAAATTATTAAAACTACGCATCGCGGCGGTTGACTTCTCTTTTTCGGTAATTCCATCGCGGGATGGGGCACGGACGTTACGGTGCGTGCATCCCGGAAGCGAGCCATTTTCGGCGCCGCCGGAGATCTCGCTTGTCGGCCACCACCCACCGCCCTCCCCCGTCAGGCCTGCTCCACGTTTCCCGGTCGAAGCGTGGGCGGAAGAAGCATCGCCGCGCCAGCTCCAGGGAAGTGTGGCACGCACCGTTGGCACGTGCCACCGGAGCCCCGCCCGGGCTCAGCTCTTCAGCTCGGGGAAGTCCTCCTCACGGAATTCCCGGTTTTCACCGGCGGAGCCGCCATCCGCTCGGTGGAGTGCGTTCTCCCTGCCGCGCAGTTCCACGCGGCGGATTTTGCCGGAGATCGTCTTCGGCAGCTCGTAGAACTCCAGCCGCCGCACCCGCTTGTACGGGGCGAGGTGCTCGCGCGCGAACCGGAGAATGGACAGCGCCGTCTCCCGCGTCGGCTCGTGCCGCCCGGCCAGCACCACGTACGCCTTCGGCACCGCTAGCCGGATCGGATCCGGCGACGGCACCACCGCCGCCTCGGCCACCGCCTCGTGCTCCAGCAGGACGCTCTCCAGTTCGAACGGCGAGATCCGGTAGTCGGATGCCTTGAACACGTCGTCGGTGCGGCCGACGTAGGTGATGTAGCCGTCGGCGTCCCTGGATCCGACGTCACCGGTGTGGTAGTGGCCGCCCCGCGTCACCTCGGTGGTCCGGTCGGTGTCGTCGGCGTAGCCGGTCATCAGGCCCACCGGCCGCGGCTGCAGCGCCAGGCAGATCTCGCCCTCCTCCGCCGGTTCCCCGGTGACGGGGTCGAGCAGCGCCACCTCGAAACCGGGCAACGGGCGGCCCATCGAGCCCGGGCGGACTGGTTGGCCGGGGGTGTTGGCCACCTGCACGCTGGTCTCGGTTTGGCCGAAGCCGTCCCGGATGGTCACCGACCAGGCGCGCCGCACCTGCTCGATGATCTCCGGGTTCAGCGGCTCCCCGGCACCGACCACTTTGGATGGCGGAGTGGCCAGCGTGCCGAGGTCGGCCTGGATGAGCATCCGCCAAACCGTCGGCGGCGCGCAGAAACTGGTGATCCCGCAACGCTGCATCTGCGCCATCAGCCCGGCGGCGTCGAACCGGGTGTAGTTGTAGATGAACACCGTCGCCTCGGCGTTCCACGGCGCGAAGACGTTGCTCCACGCGTGTTTCGCCCATCCCGGCGAGGAGATGTTGAGGTGCACGTCGCCCGGCTCGAGACCGATCCAGTACGACGTGGACAGATGCCCGATCGGATAGGACACGTGGGTATGCTCGACCAATTTCGGTCGCGCCGTGGTACCGGACGTGAAGTAGAGCAACATCGGGTCTTCGGCACGGGTGGGGCCGTCCGGGGCGAACTCATCGTCGGCACCAGCACTGTCCGCATAGCACTCCCATCCGGCCACCGGCTCGCCGACGGCGACGCGCGTGTAGCCGCCGGGCACGTCGGCGAACTTCGCCGTGTCGGCCGCCGTGGTGACCACGTGCCGGGCCCGGCCGCGGTCGATGCGGTCGCGCAGGTCCGCCGGGCCGAGCAGCGGGGTGGCGGGGATGATCACCGCGCCCAGCTTCATCGCGGCCAGGATCGTCTCCCACAGCTCGACCTGGTTGCCGAGCATCAGCACCACCCGGTCACCGCGGGACACGCCCAGCACGCGCAACCAGTTGGCGACCTGGTTGGATCGGCGCGTCATGGCGCGGAAGGAGACCTGGTGCTCGCTGCCGTCGGCGTCGACGATCCACAGCGCGATGCCGTCCCGCCGTTCGCCGATCGTGTCGAACCAGTCCAACGCCCAGTTGAACTCCGCCGGCCGCGGCCATTCGAATTCGCGGCGCGCGGTGTCGTAGTCCTCGCGGTGCCGCAGCAGGAAGTCACGGGCGGTGCGGAACACCTCGGTCGCGGTGCCTTCCTGTGCTGTGGAATAACCAGTCACGTGCACACCTCGTGGACTCGGCAGCTGGCGCTGATTTCCCGAGGGGGCCAACAACGTAACCTCGCGAGCCCTACCGATCCATACCGGTTGCTCCGATTTGCGGGCGCTCTTTCGGCCGCGTTGACTGTCCGTGCGTTCATGGTCATTGTTGTCGGTTGATGGTGATTGCTCTTCGCCTTCTTCGGCAAGTCGGTCTGGAGGCAATCGTGCTGCTGCGCGCCCTGCTGCTCACCACGCTGTTGGCCACCGCCTCCGGGATCCCCGCGGCCGCCGATTCCGCCGCGGCCGCCGCCCCGTGGCGCCCCAAGCCCCCGCCGCTGACCACGCCGTGGACCGACCAGGTCGGCCCGGATAACGCCCTCCCCGAGTACCCGCGCCCGCAGCTGACCCGCGAGCGCTGGCTGAACCTCAACGGATTGTGGTCCTACGGCGGTGGATCCATCCCGCCTACCGCGGCGACCGAGCAGATATTGGTGCCCTATCCCCCGGAATCCGGGCTTTCCGGCATCCAGCGCCACGACGACCACATGCTCTACCGGCGGGCCTTCGAGGTGCCGCGGGACTGGTCCGGGCAGCGGCTGCTGCTGCACTTCGGCGGGGTGGACCAGAAGGCCAAGGTGTCGGTCAACGGCAGGACCGTGGCGGTTCACGAGGGCGGCTACACCGAGTTCAGCGCCGACATCACCGACGCGCTCCGTCCCGGTGTCAAGCAGGAACTGGTGGTGGCCGTCGAGGACCGCAACGACGCCAACCCCTACCCGGTGGGCAAGCAGCGCAACAAGGCGGGCGGGATCCTCTACACCGGCGCATCGGGGATCTGGCAGACGGTCTGGTTGGAGCCGGTGCCCGATGCGCACATCGCCAAGCTCGACATCATCCCGGATCTGCGCGGTTTCGACCTGACCGCCCGGACTTCGGCGCGCGCCGGGCAACGGGTCGAGGCGGTCGTCTTCGACGCCGAGGGCAATGAGGTGTCGCGCGCCAGCGGCCCGGCCGACACGGCCCTGCGGCTGCCGGTGGCAAATCCGCACCTGTGGACCCCCGATGCCCCCGACCTCTACGACATCGCGGTCCGGCTGGTCGGCGCCAACGGCCGCACCCTGGACGAGGTCGGCAGCTACGGCGGACTGCGCACCGTCGAGCTGGTCGACGACTCGCAGGGTCGGCCGCGGATAGCGCTCAACGGCCGGATCCTGTTCCAGCACGGGCCGTTGGACCAGGGATTCTGGCCGGACGGGATCTACACCGCGCCAACCGACGAGGCGCTGCGGTTCGACGTCGCCGAGACCAAGCGGCTCGGGTTCAACATGGTCCGCAAGCACGTGAAGGTCGAACCGGCCCGCTGGTACTACTGGACCGACCGGCTGGGTGTGCTGGTGTGGCAGGACATGCCGTCGCTGCCGATCGACCTCGCCGACGCGCCGGGCAACAACCCACCGCCGGGCGAGGAGGCCCGCGCGAACTTCCGCGACGAACTCACCGCCATTATCGACCAGCTGCGCAGCGTCCCCTCAATCGTGGCGTGGGTGCCGTTCAACGAGGGCTGGGGCGAGTTCGAGACCGCCGAGGTCGCCGAGCTCGTCCGGCGCACCGACCCGACCCGGCTTGTCAACGCCAACAGCGGGGTGAACTGCTGCTATTCGCTGCCGGACACCGGCGCGGGCGACATCTACGACGACCACACCTACGTCGGTCCGGGCAGCCCGGAGGTGCGCGGCGAGCGGGCGTCGGTGGACGGCGAGTACGGCGGGCTCGGGCTGGTCGAGGAAGGCCACCTGTGGCCCGGCGAGCCGGGCGCGTACGAGATGACCAACAGCCGCGCCGAGCTGACCGGCCGCTACGCCGAGGTCAGCCGCGACCTCGCCCACATCGTCGAGACCAACGGGCTGTCCGCGGCGATCTACACCCAGACCACGGACGTGGAGAACGAGGTCAACGGGTTTTTCACCTACGACCGGCGGATCCTCAAGCCCAACTTGGACGTCGTCCGCGCCCACAACCTCGCGGTGATCGACGCGGGTACGCCGTGACGACTGGCGGACGGGACCGCCACCGACCACAGTGGAACGTCATCACGACGCTCGGCCACGTTCCGCGGAGGAACGCCCGCCGCCCGAGGTGAATTGCCGCGGAATCACGCCCCTTCCAGGAGGTACAGGATGCGACGCTTCACCCGGCGGGAGGCGCTCGCCACCGCTGCGAGCGCGACGACCGCCGCTGCCCTCGCTGGCCACGCGACCGCGCAGCCATCCGGTACCGGCGGAGCGGGAGGCCGGCAGACCGCGAATGGGCGGATGTACGAGATCCGCTCCGGACGGCAGCGGGCGGTGATCGCCGGGGTGTCGGCGACGCTGCTGTCGTGGCAGGTCGACGGCGCGGAGATGCTTCTGACGCACACAGCCGACGAGGTCGGCGAGGGCTTCCAGGGCAAGACGATCCTTCCGTGGCCGAACCGCATCGACCACGGCCGTTACACCTTCGGCGGCGAGGAGTTGCAGGTCGCGATCAACGAACCGAAGCGTGATGCGGCTCTGCACGGGCTGATGAGCTTCGTGGAGTGGCAGCCGGTGCGGCACCGCGCCGACGGCGTGGTCCTGGAGTACCTGCTGCCGCCGGACTACGGCTACCCGTTCCGGCTGACGTTCCGCATCGAGTACGCAGTGGACGATTCCGGGGTGCGCAGCACGCTCAGCGCGATGAACGTCGGCGACAGCGCCGCGCCGTTCGGCACCGCGAACCACACCTACCTCGCCGCTGGCGGGGCCCGCATCGACGACATCGTCTTCGAGCTGCCCGCGGACGCCTACTACGTGGTCAACGACCGGCTGATCCCGACCGGTACTGCCCTGGTCGAGGGCACCGAGTACGACTACCGGTCACCGCGGCGGATCGGACCGACCGAAATGGACACCGCGTTCACCGGGCTGCGCCGCGGATCCGACGGCAACGCCGTGGTGCGGTTCGCCCGCCCGGACGGCGCGACCGCCGAGCTCTGGGTCGACCGCACGCACGGCTACCTGCAGGTCTACACCGACGACAGCCCGTCGACCGACCGCCCGGCGCGGGCCGGGATCACCGTGGAGCCGATGACATGCGCGCCGAACGCGTTCGTCACCGGCGACGGCCTGATCACCCTGCGCCCGGGCGAAACCCACCGCGGTACCTGGGGTTACCGAATCGCGGGCTGACGGCGCGCCGGCTCCTACCGGCCGTCCACGCCGTGGGCCGCGGCGAGGTCGTCGAGCACCAGGTTGGCGGCCTGCACGCCGATGCCCGACATCCAGGTCTCGTCCGGTACCGGGAACACCCGGTTGTTGCGGACGGCTTTCATCCGCGTCCACAGCGCGCTGGACCCCACGGCCTTCTGCTGGGGTCTCCAGCTTGGGCGAGCCGGGCGGGCGGACCGGCGTGATCCCGGCCACCTTTTCCCGCAGGTAGCTTGGGAACGCCTCGCCGCCGGAGAGGTGCGGCTGGATCACGCCGACCGGCGTGCCGCCGAGCAGCGTCGCCGAGTCCATTTCGGCGGTGTCGAGCACGCCCACCCGCTCCGGCTTCTTCGGGACGGTCACGTCGCACTTGGCGATGGCGATGGTGCGTGGGAAGCGCGCGCCCGCATCAGTGGAGGATTCGCCGCGCGGCGCCACCGCAGGCCGTGGTCAGCGCCACCAGTCCGGCAGCGACGAACGCGCCCGTGGTGCGCGATCCGTCCTTGGATCATCGGTTCCTCTCCACCGGGGGACGAGCATCGACACCGCCGAAGCCGCCCGGCGGCGATCGGCGATCCGAAAGGGTACTTAGGCAAGGCTTCCTTGATCGAGCTGCTGGGTCTGTGTCGCTCGTCCCGCTTCGGGCCGTGATCGGCCGATTCACCGGCCAGTACAGTGACTAGGTGGCCGAGTACATCCAAATTCCGACTCCTGCCGGGAAGTTCGACGCACTGACCGCCGGTCCCGAGGACGGCCGCCCGGTGCTGTTGCTGCATGGCTTCCCGGAAGCGGCCGTGCAGTGGAGCGAGCAGCTGCCGGTGCTCGGCGGCGCGGAGTGCTTCGCGGTGGCGCCTGATCAGCGCGGCTACTCCCCCGGTGTGCGCCCGGAGCAGGTCGGCGACTACCGACTGGAAGAGCTCGTCGACGACGTGCTGGCGATCGCCGAACACTTCGGCTGGCAGCGCTTCGACCTGGTCGGCCACGACTGGGGCGCCGCCGTGGCATGGGCGACCGCCGCCGAGCACCCGGACCGGGTCCGCACCCTGACCGCGGTGTCGGTGCCGCACCTGGACGCGTTCGGCGAGGCGATGCGCACCGACGAGGACCAGCACCAGCGCTCGGCGTACATGCAGGCGTATCGGTCCTCCACAGCGGAGAAGGCCCTGCTGGAGGACAACGCCAAGAAGTTGCGGCAGATCTACTACCCGGGCGTGCCCCAGCACCACGTCGACGACTACGTGCAGCGGTTCACCGAGCCGGGGGCGTTGAAGGCGGCGCTGAACTGGTACCGCGCGCACCGCTTCGAGAAACACAAGATCGGCCCGATCAGCGTGCCTACGCTGTACGTGTGGAGCACCGAGGATGTTGCGGTCGGCTCGACGGCGGCGCTGGCCACAGCCGAGCACGTCACGGGCCCCTACCGCTTCGAGATGCTGGATGAGCTCTCGCACTGGATCCCGGAAGAAGCGCCCGAAACCCTCACCCGGCTCCTCCTCCAACACCTAGTCGCCCACCAGGACTGACCACCGAAACCGCCGCTTGACCTGCAGCGCGGTCCCTCGATCAGCGGCCGACCGGGCGCAGCTGAAGCCGACTACTCGCCGACGTCGCTGGGTAGCGCGTCGGAGAGGAAGGTAACGAAGTCGAGGCCGACGACCTCGAAGACCGACGGGTCGTGGCCGCCCGGGAGGACCGAGACCACCGGGGTGTTGGGGTATTCGTCGACCAGGCGGTTGATGCCTTCCAGGAACGGGTCCTCGTCTCCGGTCCACACACCGAGCGGCACGTCGCCGAGATCTCCCAGGCGGCGCAGCGGGTCCACTGCGGACCAGTCCTCCTCAGTGGCGAAGGTTTCCTTCTCCCGCATGCTTTCCCAGCTCACCTGCAGCGCCGGGGCGAGGGCCGCGACCGCCGCGACCGGGTGACCGGCGAGGTTGCGGTCGGCGGCGTAGTTCAGCGCGCCGAAGCCGCCGGTGGAGATGCCCGCGACCGCGAAGGGCCGGCCGCCGGCGTCGCCCATGCCGCGCTCCTGCAGCCAGCGCGGGAGTTCGCCGTGGAGCAGGGCGGCCAGGTCACCGTTGGCCGATCCGTCGTTCCAGTACGGGTTGTAGCCCCCGTCGACTACGGCGAAGCCGAAGGCAGGGATGGAGCCCTCTCGGTACAGCCGTTCCAGCGACGCGAGCGTGTCGTAGGGGATCGGGGTCGGCCAGACGCCGTCGCGGCCGTGCAGGTAGAGCACCATCGGCAGGTCCGCAGTGGACTCCAGCCCATCCGGGTACGCGAGGTAGAGCTGCACCGGAGCCCGGCGGTGCTCCGAGTACACGTACTCGGTGCGGATCACCGGCATGTCCTGTTCGGACAGCGCCGGCTCCACCACCGGGGCCGGTGACGACGCGTCGTGAAGTGGCGGCGCTGCGCAACCGGCCATGCCTGCGGCCAGCAGCACCGCCATCAGCAGGCGGCGGAAGATTCGTTCGCGCACCACGTCTCCTCCACGGTCCGGTTGGTCCAGTTCGACACTTTAGGACCTGTTTCCGAAAATATTTCGCGTGGGTGGCCGCTTAGCGGAGACACCGGCGATATCCGGGCGGACGTGCCTGACCAGGACCGTTATCGGCGAAGGGCGTCCGAGAAACTACGGGCGCGCCAGTTGGCGGCAGTTTCGCCACCTCGGAGGCAGTGCCGTGGAACAGCCTTCGCAGCCCCCGCTGTGCGCTTGCTCGGGCGTCGGGTGGCGGCGAACAGGGCAGCGAGACCCGTCCATGCGGACGGCATCGGAGCGAGATTGCTCAGGAGTGGAACGTGAAGGGTCCCGAGAGCCTGCTGGCCACGGCGATCGCGGCCGGCATCCAGGTCTGCTTCGGCAACCCCGGCACCACCGAGATCCCCCTCGTCGAGGCGTTCGACCAGTTCCCCGGCGTGCGCGCGGTGCTGGCGCTGTCCGAAGGCGTGGTGACCGGCGCTGCCGACGCCTACGCGCGCCTGACGGGCATCCCCGCGATGACGCTGCTGCACCTGGGACCCGGATTCGCCAACGGCATCGCGAACCTGCACAACGCGCGTCGCCCATGATCAACATCGTCGGCGAGCACGCCACCTGGCACCAGCCCGCCGACGCCCCGCTGAACAGCGACATCGAGTCCCTGGCCCGGCCGGTGTCCGGCTGGGTCGGCCGCACCACCTCGGCGGCCAGCACCGCCGTCGAGTTCGTCGAGGCGTACCAGGCAACGCTCTAGCAGCGGCTGCCCCGCCACCCTCCTCGCCGCAGCCGACCACATGTGGGGCGAGGGCGGCATGCCCTCGGAGGTCCCGGCCGCGCCGGGTCGGCCCGTGGTCGACGACCAGCAGGTCGCCGCGATCGCGAAGCTGTTGTCCACCGGCCGCAGGCGGCGACCGGACCTGCTGCTGGGCGGGCACTCGCTGAGCGCCGAAGGCATCCGCACCGCGGCACGCATCGCGGCGGTCGTCGCTGCCGAGGTCCTGGCCGAGCGCTCGCCCGCGCGCATCGAACGCGTCCGGAGGATGTGATCAAGGCCCTCGACGGGTTCTCGCACCTGGTCCTGGTCGGCGCGCGGACGGCGGTGGCGTTCTTCGGGTACCAGGGCATGCCCAGCTTCCCGCTACGCAACGACCTCAAGGTGCGCACCCTGGCCGACACCGACCAGGACGCCGTCGAAGCACTACGCGCGCTGGCGGATGCGACCGACAGCGCGGCGGCCGATCTGACCAGCGGCGAGCGGCCGGGGGTGCAGGCCCCGGAGGGGCCGCTGACGGCGGCGAGCGCCGCTGCCGCGCCGCCGCACACCGAGCTGACGAACACCGGTGGGCGCGATCGGCATGGGCATGCCGGCGGCCCCGGGCGCCGCGATCGCCTGCCCGGACCGCGCTGTGATCAATTTCCAGGCCGACGGCAGCGCCGCCTACACCGTCCAGACGCTGTGGACCCAGGCCGCGAGAGCCTCGACGTCACCGCGGTGATCTGCGCGAACTCTCGCTACCGGATCCTGGAAGCCGAGTTCCAGCGGGCGGGCATCCCCGAGCCGGGCACGGCGGCGGCGAGCATGACCAGCCTGGCCGAGCCCGCTGTGGACTGGACGGCACTCGCGCGAGGCTTCGGCGTGCCCAGCAGTCGAGCCACCACCGGGGAGGAGCTGCTCGACGGGCTCCGCAAGGCACACACCGAACCATGCCCCCATCTGATCCAAGCCGTGCTGTAGCGCCTGGTGATTTCGCGCGACGCCAGCGCACCAGGTGGCTCGGGTGCCTGGGGTGGGAGCCGACCGTGAGTCCCTTCGGACGTGGGCCCAAAGGGACTCACGGACCCCCAGTCATCAACCCGCGACGAGCATCCGCTCGTCGTCGAGCAAGCCGTGGCGCATCGCTAACGACGCCGCCTCCAGCCTGGAGTGCACCCCGAGTTTGGTCAGCACCGACTGCACGTGCGTCCGCACCGTCGTCGGCGCCACCCCCAGTTGCTTGGCCATAGCCGTCGTGTGGGCCCCGTCGGCGAGCAGCCGCAGGCATTGCCGTTCCCGCGCGGTCAGGTGCGATGCGAGCCGCAGGGCGTCCGTGGTGCCGGCCAGGCGGGGCGCCCGCGAGGCCGCCAGCTCGACCACGGCCTCACCGTCCATGACCCCGCGAATCGCCCCGGCCAACACCGACAGCCCGCACATCTTGTTCACGTACCCCGCAGCCCCCTTGGCCAGCGCATCGCGCATGCCCCGGACGTCACTGTCGGCGGTGAGCACGAGGAGCCTCGTTCTCCCACCTGCGTTGAGGATCTCGCCGATCGCGTCCAGTCCGTCGCCATCGCCGAAGTAGCGGTCCAGCAGGCAGACGTCGGGCTGGTGCTCGCGGACCGCCTCGACGACGCCTGCCATGTCGTGGGCTGTTCCCACGACGTCGCAACCGTGCCGCGGCAGCGTCGCGACCAGCGCATCGACGAAGATCACGTGATCGTCGCCGAGTACCAAATCGACCATGTTCTCGTTCCCCCCGCTCAGGCCACGCAGCCGGACGGGAACATCAGCACGGCGCACGTGCCCCGGCATGGCTCCGAGTCGATCTGCAAGTCGGCTCCGCAGCGCTGCGCCAGCGCCAGCACGATGCCCAACCCGAGCGATGACGCGCCCTGCGGTCCCTCGCCGAAACCCGGCCCGTCGTCAGTGATCTCGACGCGCACCTCGCCGAGCTCGCCGCGGCGAACCGCCACCGCGACCCGGCCACCGCGCCCGGCGGCGCGCACCGCGTTGTCCAGCAGGTTCGACACCATCCGCCACAGCAGCGTCTGGTCGGTGCGCATCCGGACGTCCTCGTCGGCGTGCAGCGAGATCTCGGCCTGCCCGGACAACGATTTCACCGCGACGAGCTGGGTCAGCAGTTCGTGCGGCGCGAAGAGCTCCTCGCTCGGCTGCCCGGCCCGCCGGGCCACCAGCTCCAGCAGCCGGTCCAGCTCCAGTTCCATCAGTTGCAGCCGGTGCGCCGCATTGCTGGGCAACGCCGGGTCGCCGCGCAACCCGTCCGCGAGATAGGACAGCGTCGCAAGACCGTGCCCGAGATCGTGCAGCAGGCTGTGCAACTCCGCGCCACCTCGCGAACCTGGGCTCCGCTGGTGTCCAGGTACCCTCGCCGAATCGGTAATCGTGTGCACCGCGACTCCTCTCCCCCCAAACGGCAGTCTGTGCTACCCGGCAAATCGGATGCGGCGGGCGCGGCGTTGCACCTGCTACACGAAGGGGACCTCGACTACTCCACGTGCAGCAGGCGTCCGCACCACAGGCGCGGGGAAGTACTGTTCCTGCGGTAACCCCGCTACCGTCGGTCACTGACGCGTTGCGCAGGACGTTTCGAAACCCGTTTTCAGGTACGGGTTCCGTACGCCCCGACGAGTGCGTCTGCCAGAGTCGATGTCCGGTAGCGGTCGTCCAACCGGGAGCGGGCCGTCGTGGCGAGCCGGTCGGCGACGTCGGGCGAGTCCAACAGGTGCGCCACCGCCGCGGCCAGCAGTTCGGGGTGCCGGGGCGGCACTAGCAGCCCGGTCTCGCCGGGAGCGACCACATCGCTGACCGCGTTGACGGTGGTGGCCACCACCGGCACACCGCACACCATCGCTTCGACGACGGCCAGCGGCAGGCCCTCGTACCGGCTGGGCAGGGCGAACACGTCGAATGCGGGCAGCAGTTCCGCGACGTCGTCGCGCTCGCCCACCAGCACGACGCGAGCCCCGCTCGCGGCTATGCGCGAGCGCATCCGCTCGGTCAGCTCTCCTCCGCCAATCCACACCCCGACCACGTCCGGTCGGTCCAGCAGGCGCAGCGCGGTGACAAAGTCCTCCGGCGACTTCTGGAAGGTCAGCCGCCCCACCGCACCGACCACGACATCCGTCGGTGCCAGCCCGAGCTCCTGCCGGGCGCGCTGCCTGGTCCGGTCGGTGCGCAACGGCGCCTCTTGCTCGACGGGCACGCCGATGGTGCGGATTCGATCCGGGGCGATCAGCCCGCGCCGCAGCGCCTCGACCGCCACTCCGGTGCCCACGCACAAGGCAAGGTCGGTGATCCGCCCGAGGCCACGTTCGATCTCGACGTAGCCGCGTCGCCGCAACCCGCTCTGGAACTGGTGGAACGGAAACCCGTGGTAGGTGTGCACGATCCGGTCGACGCCAGCCCGGCGCGCAGAGATCCGGCCAACGGCACCGGCTTTCGAGCAGTGGGTGTGCACGACGTCGAAGCGGCGCCGTTTCAGCAACGCCGTCAGGCGGTGCAGGGCGAGGAGGTCATGGCGCGGTGAGATGGGCGCGCGCAGCGCGGGCTCCACGATCACCTCCAGCCCGGCGCCTTCGGCTTCTGCCAGCAGCCGGCCGGACCCGGTGATCACCGCGACCTGGTGCGTGGCCGGATCCAGCGCCTTGGCCCCGCGCAGGACCATCACCCCGGCGCCGCCTTCCAGGCGCGTGATCACCGTAGCCACCCGCAAGGGCTCCGCGCTCACCGCTCGGCGGTCCCGTCCGCGTCGCCGTCCGCGCGCAGCCCGGCGGCGCGAGCAACGCTGACCGCCTCCAGCTGGCTGTGCACCCTGAGTTTGGCCAGGATGCTGCGGGTGTGGGTGCGGACGGTCTCGGTGGAGATCAGCAGTTCCTTGGCGATCTGCGCACCCCTCTTGCCTGCGACCATGCCTGCGAGCACGTCCCGCTCGCGGTCGCTGAGCACGTCCAGCGGCCCGTTGCGCTGCCCCGCTCGCACAGCGTCCTCGCGCAATCCGCGCAGCACGGCGCCGAGCAGTTCCGGCGGGTACCAGCTGTGCCCGCGGGGCACCCAGCGCAGCACCTCGGTGAGGCCCTCGACGCCGCGTTCCTTCGGCACCCAGGCCGCCGCACCGGCCCGTGCGGCGTCGAGGGCCTGCCGAGCATCGCGGCTCCCGGTCAGCACCACGATTCCCACGGCGGGTCGGACTTTCCGCAAGCGTCGCACCATGCGCCCGGCGCCGACCTGTTCCACGTCGACCGTGATCACGTCCGGCCGGGACTGCCGCACCACGTCGGGCAGTCGCGGGTCGCTGGTCTGGCAGTGGCCCACGACCCACAGGTCGGGCACCTCCGCCAGCCGGGCGCTGAGAGCCTCGGCCAGCATGAGGTGGTCGTCCACCATGAGTAACCGCACCACGTCCACAGTCCCAGCTTGACGCCACCGGGTCGACGAGACCTCTCCCAACTGCACGAGAGCACCCTCCCGCGTGAAGCGCACCTTTGCCCTGCCCCGTCTGCGCCTCCGCGGATTTCCGCAATTTCCATTTGAAATCGAAGATTCGATTTCAAATGGAATTGCGACACCACTTGCTCCGGGCGGACTTGGAATGACGCGTCGAGGAACTCCTTGGATGCCCTCTCCCTCACTTGATCGGGGTAGTGCGCGGGGTGACGGGCGCGTCGATGGTGCGGCGGTCGGGGCTGCGCCACCGTCCAGAGGACTTCGACAGCCACGCCGCCGGTATCGCATACAGCGCGATCCCAGCGTCCAGCACTCGTAGCGCCAGGAAGAAGCACGCGAACAGCAGGAACCTCGGCTGCCGCTGCAACACCGCGACTATGCACGTCAGCACCAGATCCGGGACCACCACACCGACGAACAACGTCGGCAGCGTCGCGAAACCGGCGACGAAGTCGTGCACCTCGTCCACGACAGGCACCGCGAGCAACCCATCGAACAGCAGGGGCACGAGCAGCGCCAGCGCCGCGAAGGGCAACAGCACCAGCATGAAGCTGCTGGCCAACATCTCCAACAGCAGCAACGCCAGCATCAGGCTGAACAGGTTGGCCCGCGGCGGGTGCAGCCGGACCGTCTGCCACAGGCCGAGCGCCCAGCGCTTGCACTGCTTCACGTAGTCCTTGAAGTTGCCCGGGTCCTGGGTGGCCGCCACTGCCGACGGCGTGAAACCGACCTTCCCCAGCCGTTTCTGGTACACCTCGAAGGTCATGTTGAAGTCCTCGATGACCAGCCCCGGCGGGTTGACCTCGATGCGCGGCAGCACCTCGGCGCGGTACATGCTGGCGAAGCCGGGCACGATATGGGTGGCGTTGACCCGCCGCCAGGTCTGGCCGAACTTCATCAGGTATTGGGTCATGGTGTAGATCCGCTGCCGGTGGAAGGCCACCAGCTTGCCGATCGGCCCGAGCGCGCGGTCCCGCCACGACGTCCTGACGCAGCCCGCCACCGCGACGACCGCGGGATCGTCGAACAGCGGGAGCGCCGCCCGGAAGTAGCCGGGCTCGACGTGCGTGTCGGCGTCCAGCAGCATCACGACCTCGAAGCGATCGACCAGCCCGAACCGGCGGATCGCCTCCTGCAGCGCGCCGGCCTTGCCGACGTTGCGCGCCGTGCTGATCACGTGCACCCCGCACCCTTTCGCGAGTTCCACCGTGCGGTCGGTCGAGCCGTCGGAGACCACGTGCACGTTCTCCGGCGGCACGAGGGCAGTGATCGCCTTGATGCTGTCGACGATGACTTGTTCCTCGTTGTGGGCTGGCATCAGCACCGCGACGTCCTCGACGCCCACCCGTGTCGGCGAGTCGTGGCGGTGCTGCCGGTCCCGACTGACCACGACTCGCTGGCCGGACACCGAAGTCGCGCCCCGTTGCTGCCACCAGCGCTGCGTCGAGGAGTCGAGCAGGCGCATCAGCCCGATCAAGCCCCACAGCGTGAAGTTGGTGCCGAACACCGCGATGGCCAGCACCCACCAAGGAATCATCCCGCGCTCCAAAGTAGACGAATCGCTTGCGGTGTCATTGCGCGTTGTCCAGCGGCAGGCTCTGCCGCAGCTCCCGCCACGTTTCGGTGTCCTCGTAGCCGAACATCCACAGGTAGACACCGCGAATGCCGGAGCCGCGCGCCGCCTCGAACTTCGCCTTGGAGCTGGCGGCGTTCTCGAACCACACCTCGTGCTCCCGCCCCTGCTCGTCGGCGTAGCGGAACCACGGCGACTGCGTCAGCCTGTCGTAGTTGACCTTCGCGCGGTGCTCGGTGGACAGCTGGAACGCCTTCAGCCAGGTCACCGCGGTGCCGTTGCCGTCCACCCAGTCGTAGCCGTTCAGCGGCACGCCGAGCACGATTCGCTCGGGCGGGATCTGGGTCTTGGCGTAATTCAGCGTTTCCCGGACCCAGGTGATCGGCGCGACCGGGCCGGGCGCCGAGGTGCCCCAGTGGTAGTCGTAGCCCATCAGCCGGACCTCGTCGGCCGCCCTGCCGATCGCGGCGTAGTCCTGTGCCACGTTGCGCTCGTCATATCCGGCGTCGGAGGCCTTCGCGAACACCGCCACCGCCAGCGTCTTCCCTTCATGGTCCAGGGTCTTGCCCAGTTCGGTGATGAAGTCGGTGAAGACCTGCCGGTCGCCGGCGCGCAGGTTCTCGTAGTCGATGTCGATGCCGGAGTAGTCCTCGCGCTTGACGAGCTCGACGATCTCGTCGATGTGGGCTCGCCGCCTCGCCGGGTCGTGCAGCATCTTGGCGACCGGTTCGTAAGCCCATTTGCCGTCGGTGATGTTGGCCAGCGACGGCACGATCGGGATGCCCGCCGCCCGCAGCTGCCCAATCTGCCTGCCGACCTCCGCCGTCTGCTCCCGCGGGTACTGGTTGGCCAGCCGGCCGTCCTGGCTCAGCCCGTAGATCCAGGGCGAGACCTCGTTGACCGCCTGCCGGTTCTGGGTCACCATCGACGTGCCGTTGTTCAGGTTCCAGAACGGTAGCGATGCGACGGCCAGCGAGCCGGGCTGCGGTGGTCCTCCGCCGCGCGGCACCAGCATCATCACGACGAGCACCACCGCCACCGCGATCAACGCCAGGAACCAGATCGACCCGCCGAGCCGGCTGAAAGTCCGGGCCCGGCCCGCCGGGGTGTCCGATGTGAATGGTTGGGATCCGCGGGGTGATCGCGCGCTCGCCGCGGGCCGAACCCATTCCATGAGCCGGCGCATCGTGTCGGTCTTCTGCCGCATGTGGCCCTCCGCACCTCAAGCCGTCACGGGCTGTCCGGCTCGCACCTGCTCGTCGATCACATCGCGGATGATGTCCTCGAGCGTGCGCTCCGGTCGGAAATCGATCAGCTCGCGCGCGCGGGAACAGTCCGGGACGCGACGTTGCAGGTCTTCGTACCCCGGCCCGTACGCCTCCTCGTAGGGGACCTGGATGGTGCCGCTGGACGAGTCGGTCATCGCGATGATCCGGGCCGCTAGCTCCTCGATGGACACCTGCTCGGTGTTGCCGAGGTTGACCGCCATGCCCTGCGCCCGGTCCAGCAGCGCCAGCCGCACCAGCGCGGGCACCGCGTCGGCGACGTGGCAGAAGCAACGGATCTGCTTACCGGTGCCGAAGATCGTCACCGGTCGGCCCTGCAGCGCCTGCGCGACCAGCCGCGGGATGACCATGCCGTACCGGCCGCTCTGCCGCGGCCCGACTGTGTTGAACAACCGCACGATGACGGCCCTGAGCCCGAGCTCCCGCACGTAGTTGTGGGTGATGCTCTCGTCGATGGCCTTGGCCTCGGAGTAGGTCCAGCGCGATTTCAGCGGCGAGCCGATGATCCGGTCGTCGCCCTCGGAAAGCCCGACCTTGTCGTTCTTGCCGTAGATTTCGCTGGTGGAGGCGACCAGCACCCGCGCGTCGTGCCGCAGGGCGGCGTCCAGCACGTTCTCGGTGCCGTGGATGTTGGTCAGCAGCCCCTGCAGGGTGCGTTCCTGGATGACGAACGCACCGACGGCGGCGGCCAGGTGGAATACCACGTCCGCGTCGGCCATCACCTCGTCGACCAGGGCCCCGTCCAGGATGCTGCCCTGCACCATCCGCAGGTTCGGGTCGCCGACCGGGAGGTTCTCGACACGCCCGGTGCTCAGGTCGTCGAGCCCGATCACCTGGTGGCCTTCCGCAAGAAGCCGTTCGACCAGGTGGGATCCGATGAAACCGGCTGCGCCGGTGACCATTGCGCGCATCACGACCTCCCCACCGGTACGGCGCCGCCGCGCCGCTGCCACAGCCGCGCGTACAGGTCGTCGATGCGGTCGGTGATCGCCTCGATGCCGTAGGCACGGCGGATCGCGGGCTCGTCGGCGCGCGGCCGGGCGGCCAGGATCTCGGAGGCGATCTCCGCGCGCATCCGCTCCGCGTTGCCGGGCACCTGGCGGGCCCGGTCGGTCTCGATGCCGATCAGCGCCGGGCAGGTGGTGTAGAGCACCGGGATGCCGTTGGCCATCGCCTCCAGCACGGACAGACCGAAGGTCTCCTGCTCGGAGGAGGCTATGAACAGATCCAGCGCGGACAGCATCGCGGCGACGTCGTGGCGCTGCCCGGCGAAGATCACGTGCTCGGCGACGCCGTGCTCGCGGGCCAGCGACTCCAGCCGCGCCCGGTCCGGCCCGTCGCCGACGATCAACAGCTTGGTCTCCTGGCCAAGCATCGGGGCCATCGAGTCGATCACCAGGTTGAAGCGCTTGTTCGGGTCCAGGCGACCGAGCACGCCGACCACGTAGGCCTCGTCGCTGATCCCGTGCTCGCGGCGCACCCGGGCGCGCGCGGCCCCGTCGAACTCGACCCGGCCGAAGTCGACGCCGTTGGGGATGACGGTGATCTTGCGCGCGGGCATGCCCCAGTTGCGCAACCGCTCCGCGACGGTCTCGGACACCGCGATGGTGGCGTCCGAGCACAGGTCGGTGCCCAGGTAGAGCGCCCGGACCCCGAAGGTCATGCGGCGGCGCTCCAGATGGGTCTCGCCAATGGAGTGCTCGGTGGAAACCACGACCTTGGTGCCGGCCAGCCGGGCCGCGAGCCGCCCGTACACGCACGCCCGGTACAGGTGGGTGTGCACCACGTCGTAGCGGCCTTCGCGGATCACGTCGCGCAGCCGCAGCACGGCGCCGACCTGGGTGTTGTGGGTCATGCCGAGGTCGCGCACCCGCACCCCGTCGCCAGTGATCATCTGGGCTACGTCGCCTGGGTTGTACAGCGAAACCACGTCGGAGTCGTGCTTGGTGTGCTGCAGGATCGACCGCAGCTGCAGTTCGGCACCGCCGACACCGAGCCCGGTGATCACGTGCAATACCTTCATTGCTTCCCCCATTTGGTCTTCCGAGTCATTTCTCGCAGCGGCGCGGGCGTTGGCGTCGAGTTCCGGCCGCCCGCAGGACGATCGCGGCAGTGCGGGCCACGATCACGGCGTCCCACCACGGCGACCAGTACTCGATGTACTGGTTGTCGAACCGCGCCCGGTCCGGGATGGATGTGTCGCCATGCAGGCCCTGCACCTGCGCCCAGCCGGTCATTCCGCCGCGCATCCGCTGCCGGTCGGCGTAGCGCGCGATCTCCCGACCGAACCGCACCGCGTAGTACGGCCTCTCCGGGCGGGGCCCGACCAGCGACATGTCGCCGCGCAGCACGTTGACCAGCTGCGGCAGCTCGTCGAGGTGCGTGCCGCGCAGCCAGCGTCCAAGCGAGGTGCACTGGTCGGCGGTCACCGACCAGGGCTGCCCGAGATCGCCGTTGACGGTACGGAGCTTGATGACCTCGCTGGTCCGCCCGGTTCGGGTCACGCGCAGCTGGCGGAAGAACGTCTTCTTGCCGCCACCGCTGACCGCGACCAGCGCAGCCAACGCCAGCAGCAGCGGCCCCAATACCAACAGCATCAGCACGCTTAGGACGATGTCGGAAGCGCGCTTGACCAGCGCGCCCGCGCGACTGTGCCCGAAGCTGCGCAGCCGGATCAGCGGCACGCCCCAAAGCTCGTCCATGCTGGCGCGCGGCAACGCCATGCCCAGCTCGTGCAGCCGAGGCACGACGCAGACATCCGCCGGTAGCGGGCGGCAAGCGCGGATCAAGGTGACCAGGTCCGAGTCGTCTGAGCACACGATCACCCGCGTGATGCGCTGCGTGGCAAGGATTTCCGCCAACCCGCTCGGCTGGGCGAGCAACCGGGGCCGCAGCCCGAACTCGGGATGGTCGGCCGCCAGCTCGGCGATTTCCCCGGCCAGCGCGTTGGATCCGACGATCAGCGTCGGCTCGTTCAGCAGCCCGCGCCGATACCCGCCGCGTAGCACCGAGTACAAGCCACCGCGAGCCACGAGCAGGCCGGCCAACGCCGAAGCGGCCATCAGGAGCAGCGCATCGCCGGAGTGCCACGGCAGCAGCATCACCAGGGGTGCACCGGCCGCGACCGCGAGCTGCGGCAGCTGGTCCGACACCCGCAGGCAGATCCGCAGCCGGTGCTGGCCTTGCGCGGCCAGCACCACCAGCGCCGCCAGCGCGAACCCCGCACCTAGCAGCCAGTGCACGCCGACCACCGGGATCAGCACCACCAGCACTGCGATGTCTACCGCTGGCAGCAACCAGCCCCCGACCTGCCGCGGCACCCGCAGCCCGTGGCCGCTCTCGGCGAGCGGCCACGGCTGCGCTACGGCGTGATCGGTCACGCTCATCCGGCACCCCCGACGACCACCGGCCTCGCCGTGGTCGCGTCGATCCGGGCGGTCATCATCCGAACCGCGTAGTCGGCGCCGTAGACGAACCGCATGACCGGCCCGTGGCTCGGCGCCACCAGCGGCCCGGCGAAGTACAGGCCCGGCACCGACGACTCGAAGTCCTTGCCGACGTGCGGCGTTCCATCGATCGTGCGGACGGCCGACCGCAGTCCGACCGACAGCATCGGCAGCCGGGTGATCTCCGGCGGGTAGCCGGTGGCGCAGATGACGTGGTCCGCGGTGAACTCGCGGACCTCGCCACCGACGCGCACCCCGAGCCGCACCTGGTCACCGGTGGCCTTGGCCCAGTCCAGCCGGTGCCCGACGTGCACCGGGAAGCGGCCCTCGACCCGCTCACGCAGCCACCAGCCCCCGGCCGGCCCGAGCGCGGTGCGCGCCCGGTAGATCCTGGTCGCCCTCGGCAAGTGCCGGAACACCTTCGGGTGCTCGGAGTAGAACCACGTGGACAGCCCCGAACCGAGCCCGGCCTCCGGCTCTCGCATCCGACTCCACAACTGACGATCCGGGAGCAGCGGTTTCCCGTTCCACGCGATGCTCGGCGCGCGCGCCACCAGCCGCGCGTTGGCACCGTTTTCGTGCAGCAGCGCCGCAGTCTCCAGCGCGGACTGCCCGGCGCCCACGACGATCACGTCCTGACCGTCGAAGGAGCTTAGGTCGTCGTGCACCGAGCTGTGCGTGCAAAGCTCGGCGGGCAGCTCGGAGAACACTCCCGGGATCCGCGCGAAGTACTCGACGCCGACCGCGACCACCACCTGGCTCGCCTCGACTCGCTCCCCGCTGCTCAACGTCAGCTCGAACCGGCCCGGCCGCTGCTCGATGTCGCAGACCAGCTTCTCCTCCACGTCCAGGCCGCGGCCCTGTTGGAACCACTCGCCGTAGTCGACGAAGTTCTCCAGCGACACCGGCACGCCGTAGTCCGCATAGCGGCGCCCGGTCTCCAGGCAGAAGTTGCGCAGGGTGTGCGTGCCGTCCGGGTCGGACAGGTTCGAGGCGAAGCCCTGCGACTTCAGGTACATGCCGCGCGGCATGTGGGCACGCCACAGGTTCATCGGCAACCCGAACTGCCGGTAGGACAGGCCGACCCGGCGCAGGTGCGCCGCCAGCGACAAGCCGTAGGGCCCGGCACCGACGATGGCAACGTCAACGAGATCGCTCATCTGCACTCCTCGAACAGCCGCTTGCCGCGGCGTCTGGTCGGTTTCCCCAGGGCGTGATTGCGCCCCGGGACGTACTGGGGCTCGGCTAGCTCTGGATGGCGGGTTCGGCGGTGCAACGGCAACGGCCGGGCAACCGCACGGCAGACCATCCAGAGGCACATCAGGACGAACGGCAGCAGGTCGTCGCGGGCGAACCAGGCGGTCTCTTCCACGCCGCGCATCGACGACGCCCAGGACCGCAACCCCAATTCGCCGCGGCACAAGTACCGCAGCGCCGCGATCGGGTCGTAGTTCTCAACCAGGAACCGCCGGCCGACCGGCTGCCGACCCGCCGGGATCTCCTGCCCCGTGAGGTCCAGGTAGGACGCGAGCGCGACGTCCACGCCCGCGTCGTCGCGGAACAACCGGAACTGGGCGCCCAGCCGCGGGTTGAAGTCCAGCAGCTTGTAGTGCCGGTCGCGGGCGTCCCACCGGAAATCGAGGTCCACGATGCCGCTGAACGCCAACTGCTCCAGCAGCTTCGTGGATTCCTTCAGCAGAGCCTCGTTCTCCACGCAGCGCCCGAGGCTGGTCAGGCCCGCGTGCGCGGGATAGGAGCGCTCCTTGACGCCGGTGAAGGCCGGGCGGCACACCGACGAGTCGTCGCAATAGCCGTGGAAGAACCAGTCGTCGCCCGGCCCGCCCGGGATGAACTCCTGCAGCATCAGGCCGCCGACGGCGGCGTCCCCGCAGCGGCTGTAGAGCTCGGCCAGCTCCTCCTCATTGCCGACGATCGTGGTGCTGCGCACCTCGCCCGGTGTCCCGAGCCACGGCGCGGAGAGCTTCGCCACCAGCGGATACCCCACCTTGGCCGCGAATTCCAACGCCTCGTCCCACGCGCCGATCAGCGTCGCCTCCGCGCACGGCACGTCCAATCGGCGGCAGAGCTGGAACATCGAGTACTTCCCGGCCAATTGGCGCGGGAGATCGCGGGCCGGCTGGGCGAACCGGAAGTACGGCCGCAGCGGATCACCGTGCTCGGCCAGGAAGATCGCAGCCGCGTCGTCGGTGGGGATCAGCACCGACGGCCGGCCGATCCGATCGGCCAGCTCCGCGAGCCCGTCGCGGATCCGGTCGGTCTCCGCCGGATCCGGGCTCCACAGCCAACGCCCCCGCAGGTAGCGGGAATGCGCTGCCGGAGCCAGGGAATCCTCTTGCACGGCGTACACCGGCACCCCGACTCGGCCGAGGCTGCGGATCACCCCGAGTCCGCCATGGTGCATGACGTTCGGATCGAGTTTGAACACCACCGCAGGCGTGGACGTGTCAAACGGGAGCATCGGCGCCATCCCTCACAGCACGCGCCGGTGCGGCACGGCGTCGAACTGGTAAGTCGAGTCGAGCACGTGCGGGCAGTCCCGCGCCCAGCCGTAGTCGACGCCAGGGTGCAGGGTGTGCAGCACAGTGACGTCCCAGTCCCGGCCGCGCGGCGCCGGCTCGCTGACCATCCGGGTGCCGTCGGCGAGGGTGATCTCCGGCAGCAGCGGGTCGAAGTAGTGCACATCGATCCCGATCCGGCGCAGCCCATCGAGGATCGGCAGCGCCGGCGACTCGCGGAGGTCCCGCACACCCGCCTTGTAGCTGACCCCGGCGACCACCACCCGGGCCCCGGAATGGTCGACGCCCGCGTCGGCGAGCATTTCCACCACGCGCTGCACCACCTGGCCGGGCCGCTTGTCGATCGAGCGCATCGCCTGCTCGATGACCGGCGTCGAGACGCCCTCCCGCCGCAGCTGCCACAGCAGGTAGTACGGGTCGCACGGGATGCAATGCCCACCGACCCCGGGCCCCGGGAAGCTGCCCAGGAACCCGTACGGTTTGGTCCCGGCCGCGATGGTCACCTCGATCGGGTCCAGGCCAAGCACCGAGCACGCGTCGGCCATCTCGTTGGCCAATGCCAGGTTCACCGCGCGGAAGATGTTCTCGTAGAGCTTGGTCAGCTCGGCGGCCTCCGGCGAGCTCACCAGGTACACCGAATCGGTCATCCGCGACACGACCTCGGCAGCCCGGTCGGCGCACCGAGGTGTGACGCCTCCGACGACGCGTGGCGTCTCCCGTTGCACGTGGTCGAAGTTTCCGGGGTCGATGCGCTCCGGGCTGAACGCGACGTGCACGTCGGTGCCCACCCGCATGCCCCGCTGTTCCAGCGGCTCGACCAGCAGCTGCCGGGTGGTGCCAGCGAACGTCGTCGAGGTCAGGATGATCGTCTGACCGCGTCGGGCGAACGTGACCACGGTCTCGCAGGCCGCCCGCAAGGCGGTCAGGTCCGGCTGATGCGCGGTGTCGACCGGAGTCGGCACGCACACGATCACCGCGTCGGCGCGGGCGAGCACCGACGGATCGGAGGAAAGCTGCAGGTCGCCGGCGGCCAGTGAAGCAGCCAATGCGCGCCGCTCCAGCTCAGGCATATCCACCTCTCCGGCCTTGATGGCCTGCAAGCGGTCCTCGCTGATGTCGAAGCCGATAACCCGTGCCGTCGGCGCTTTCAGCGCGCACGCGGTGGGCAAACCCACGTAGCCCAGCCCGACGACGACCACCGATTCGGTGTGTTCGGGCATCCTCGGCTCGAACGCGATCAGCCGGTCCGCCAACAGGCGTTCCCGGCCGTTGACCGCCAACGCAAGCGGATGTTCAGTCACGGTTCCTCCCCCAGTTCGCCGTGCTCAAAGCACTCTCGCAGCTTGTTACCGGCCGGTTCTCCCACAGCGGGGGGAGCTCGATTACCGAATACTGACGAGGCCCGCGGATCAGTCCTGCCCAGCGGCGCGGAGGTATGGCGAATTCGCGCGAAATCGCATTACCCGTCACCGGATTGGGGGCGATTTCGCGCGAGTTCGACGTTTCGCGCGCGAACCTCTAGCGCTTGATCTTCAGCTCGTGGCGAAGTCGCTTGGCCAGCAGTCGCAGCGAGCCGTCCCGGTCCCCCACATAGGTACGCGGCAGGGCATGCCGGCTGGACAGCAGCGAACGCCAGATCGCGCAAGCGTAGTCGTACCCGGCGGCCTCGACCGTGTTCATCGCCCGCAGGTCGACATCGCCGTACGGGTAGCAGAACCCGCCGACGTCCTGACCGGTGAGTTCGCTTAGCAGCTCCCGGCTCTCGGCCACCTCTACGATCAGCTCGTGATCGTCCAATTCGGACATCCGCTGGTGCAGCATCCCGTGCGAGCCGACCTCCATCCCCGCGTCGGCGACCTCGCGGATCTCCTCGGAGGTCAACAACCGCTTGCGCGGGCCGTCGGCGTCCCAGGCGTTGTGCCCGCCGGGCCGCCCGGCGATCACGAAAACGGTCGCGGTGCACCCGTGCTTCAACAACGTCGGCTGTACATTGTGGACGAAATCCGTGTAGCCGTCGTCGAAGGTCAACCCGACCAAACCGCGTCCGCCCCCGGTCCGGCGCGCCTGCATCAGCTCGCGCATCGACACCCCGCGCAGCCCGTTGCGGCGCAACCAGCGCAGCTGGCGGTCGAAGCGCTGCGGATCGACCGTCACCAGGTACGGATCGCGGGCATAGACGGCCACGGAGTGGTACATCAACACGAACGGGAACGGACGTTCGGTTCCGGTCCGGACCCAGTTGCTAACGGTCTGCGTCATGAAGTGGCCGCTTTCCTCGGCAGCAGATGCCGCAAACGCTAGGCAGACAGCAGGGCACCTGGATCCGGCCAGTGCGGTAAGCCCACTACCGCATCGGCAGGATTATCACCTGGAAGGGGTCCGATTTCGCAAAAAACTGACCGCCGCCCGGGTGAGACTCGGCAGTTCAGAGCGCTCCGTACTCGCCGACGCGGCGGCCTCCCACCCAGGTCTGCAGGGTCTTGGTCTGCCAGCGGGCCCGGCCGGGCGGCGGGTCCAGCGGGTCCTGGTCGAAGATGACGAAGTCCGCCCACTTGCCCGGCTCCAGACCGCCGAGCACCCGTTCCGGGTGCGCGGCGAATGCGGCGTCGAGGGTGAACGATCGCAACGCCTCCTCCGGGCTCATCGACTGCTCCGGGTACCACCCGCCGACGGGCTGACCGTCGCGGTCGGTGCGGGTGACCGCGGCGTGCAGGCCGTCGAAGGGATTTTTCCGAGGACACGAGTTGGTGCGGATGGTCAGCTCGCCGGAATTCGCAAGCTGGTGCAGCACCGCGAGTTCGACGGTGCTGGTGCCCGCATCGCTGACCGAGGTGAGCCCGACCTCGTTGAGCTTGCGCTGCGCGGCGAGGAAGTTCTGCTTGATACCCTCGACCGTCGGCTTCGGCAGGTGCTGTTCGACGAGGTCCTGCGCCGCATCGACGAACGCCCCGGTCGGCGCGCCGTCGGGCCGCGCTCGATCTCGCCGCCGGGAGGGGTCTGGGTGTCGCGTGTGACGCCGCCCCGCCGCAACGCGGCCGAGTTGGCCACCCCGGCGTGCTCGTCGACCCGGACCAGCCACACCGGCCGGTCGGGCACCACCGCGTCCAGGTCCGCCGCCGACGGCAGTCGGCCGAGTCCCCAGATCACGTCGTTCTGCTCCACAGGCTGACACCGCCAGCCCGGCGGCCAGAATGTTCTTCGCGGCGTTGATGTCCCGGTCATGCCGGACACCGCAGCCGTCACATGTCCATTCGCCGACGTTGAGCGGCATCGAGTGCCGACCCGCGTGGAGCACACAGAAACGGCCTTCCGCCTCGCCGAGAAGTCCTGGCAGACCCATGAGCGCCCGGGCAAGCCCCCGCTTGGTCGGTCAGCTCAACGCGGCGATCGGCGGGACTCGGTGGCCAACGAGGCCCGGGCCGAAATGACCGAGTACTACGGCAATCCGGACTTCGCGAACGCCATGGTCACCGCCCTGGCGACCTGCAGGCCCAACTCCAACGCCTCGATGAACTCGGCGCCGACGAGGTGATGCTCTACTGCTGGTCCCCTGACCCGGACGAGGTCGACCGCTTGGCCGACGTCACGTCGTGACGCCAAGGGGTCGTAATTGGCGCAGCCGGTAAGAACCGGCATTGCCGCTCACGACCCCGTCCTCGAACCCGGATCACCAGGCGACGGGCAGGGACTCGGGGCCGCGGTTGATCGTTCCGCGACGCCAGCGCATCTCTTCGGGGCGGCACGCCAGGCGCAGTTGCGGGAAATGCCGCAGCAGGCTGGAGATCATGACCTGGGCTTCCATCCTCGCGAGCGCGGCTCCGGCGCAGAAGTGGGTGCCGTGCCCGAAAGCGATGTGCGGATTGTCGCCGCGTTCGACGTCCAACCGGTGCGGGTCGGTGAAGATCTCCTGATCGCGGTTGGCCGCGAGGTAGGAGACGTACACGGCCTCGCCCTCGGCGATGGTGACCTCGCCGATGCGGATGTCCTCCATGGCGATGCGCGGCAGGCCGACACCGTTTCGGTGCGGCACGTACCGGAACAGCTCTTCGACCGCCTGCTGCACCGATCCATCGCCGAGCAGCACCTGTTGTTCGGGGTTGGTAAGCAGCGCGTAGATCATGCTCGAGCTGTTGTTGCGGACCGCGTCCATGCCGTTGAGCTGCAGGATGACGGCCAGGGAGATCAGCTCAGCCTGGCTCAGCTCGCCCGCCGCCCGCGCCGCGACCAGACTGCTGAACACGTCATCGCCCGGCCTCCGTCGGAGGCGCTCGGCCAGGTCGGTGAAGTACTGGCGGAGCTCGGCCTTGACGGCGTCCGCTTCGGCACGCGAATGGTTGCTGGACAACAAGATCTGCCGCCAGGAGTGCATCTGCGGCCAGTCCAGGCGAGGCACGCCCATGAGCTCGCTGATGACCTGTGTGGACAGTGGCCCGGTGAAGGAGCCGACTAGGTCCGCGGGTGGGCCTTGCGCGGCCACGCGCTGGAGCAGCTCGTCCGCGATCCGCTCCGTCCGCGGCCGGATCGCTTCCACCCGGCGCGGGGTGAAGCTCTGCGAGAGCAGCCGCCGAAGGCGGGTGTGATCGGGAGGATCGGTGCGCCCGATACCGCCGGGGAGCCCCACGATGTGCGGCGTCATGCTGGTGACCGGTCTATCGACGGTGGCGGCGCGGCTGAACCCGGGATGCGAGGCGACGGTCCTGACGTCCTCGTGCCGGGTAACCAGCCAAGCGTCGCCCTCGCCGAAGCGGAGCCGGATCCGAGCAACCGGTTCCTCGGCGAGAAGCCTGGTCAGGAACGGGTCGAAGTCGAGCCCGTCGAGGTCCTCGACGGCCCACAAGTGCGCGACACGATCGGAGCCCTGCTTCACACCGCTCATGCGTGGCCTCCCCCACAAGGCAGCCAGCCCAGCACGGATGACCGCCACACGATTCCCAACACGACGACACCAGAGTCGCCCCGGCCCACTCCCTCCGCCGCCCGAAACCCCCAATCCAGTGCCCCGCACGAGTCATGGGCGGAAATCGTCGCCCCAACGACCATTCCCGCCCACGTCCCCGCAACAGCGGTCACCAGACCGGCTGGTGGAACACCTATGCACCCGACGCGATTCGAGAAGACTTCGAGGACTACCTAGAAGTCGAGGAAGTGGCGACGCGCCTGCAAACTTTCGAGATCCACCTCGTCCCCGGACTTCTGCAAACCGCCAAGTACTACAGCCCAAAAGACTTACGGGAGCTCACCTGGTGCTCGGCGGCGAGCGGTGCTCAGCACTGGAAGTAGAAGTACGCCTCGTCGCCGATCGCGACGAGCTGCCGGTCGCGGATCACCGTGGACCTCGGGCGATCCGGCCTGGCACTGAAACCGCCAGCTGGAACGGTCTTCCGGCGCGAACTCCGTCCGTTCGGCACGACCCGCACGACGGGGCCGAAGGGGACCGAACCAGTTGGTGACACCGAGTGCCCCTCATACCGTCAGATCGTCCAGGTGTCGTTGCCCGTGAGGAGGGACTGGAGGTCGGCGGGCTTGGCCTGCACCGCCTCCGCCACCTGGGCTCGGGCCAGGTCGTCGTAGGTCGGGCGGTTGACCGCTCGGAAGATTCCGGTTACCGCCGGGTTGAGGTCCTGGCCGCCTAGGCGGGACAGCGCGAAGGCGTAGGACGGGTCTTCGCGGTTGGCGTCGTGGACCACAACGTCAGATTCGTCCACTTCGGACAGCTTGGTGACCCGGAAGCCGTCGCGGTCCTGGACCACCCCGTAGCGCTCGTCCTCCGGGCCGAACACGATCGGCTCGCCGTGCATGAGCGCGACGATCCGGCGCTGCTTCTCGTCGTTGTCCTTCAACACGTCGAACGCGCCGTCGTTGAAGATCGGGCAGTTCTGGTAGATCTCCACCAGCGCGCTGCCTCGGTGCTCCGCCGCCGCCTTCAGCGTTTCCGTCACGCTCGCGCGGTCCGAGTCGATCACCCGCGCCACGAACGACGCCTCCGCGCCCAGCGCCAGCGACACCGGGTTGAACGGGTGGTCCAGCGATCCGACCGGGGTCGACTTGGTGACCTTGCCGACCTCGCTGGTCGGCGAGTACTGGCCCTTGGTAAGGCCGTAGATCCGGTTGTTGAACAGCAGGATCTTAAGGTTCACGTTGCGGCGCAGGGCGTGGATGAGGTGGTTGCCGCCGATGGACAGCGCATCGCCATCACCGGTCACCACCCACACCGACAGGTCCGGTCGGCTGGTAGCCAGGCCGGTGGCGATCGCCGGCGCGCGGCCATGGATGGAGTGCATCCCGTAGGTGTTCATGTAGTACGGGAACCGGGACGAGCATCCGATGCCCGAGATGAACACGATGTTCTCACGCTTGAGCCCCAGCGACGGCAGGAAGCCCTGCACCGCGTTGAGCACGACGTAGTCGCCGCACCCCGGGCACCAGCGGACTTCCTGGTCGGACTTGAAGTCCTTCGCCTTCTGCGGCTCGTCAGCGGTCGGCACGCCGGCCAACCCGCCGAGAACCGGGATTCCCAGATCGGTGGTGGTCACGCGGGCACCCCCTGCACAACTTCGGTGAGCACGTTCTGCAGTTCCTCTGCCCGGAACGGGAGTCCGGCGACTTTTGTGTAGGACTGCACGTCGACCAGGTAGCGGGCGCGCAGCAGCATCGCCAGCTGGCCGAGGTTCATCTCCGGGGCGATCACCTTGTCGTAGCTCCGCAAGACGTCGCCGAGGTTTCCCGGCATCGGGTTGAGGTAGCGCAGGTGGGCCTGGGCGATCGACATGCCCAGCGCGCGCACCCGGCGGCAGGCAGCGCCGATCGGCCCGAACGACGAGCCCCAGCCGAGCACCAGCACGCGGGCATCGCCGTCGGGGTCATCGACGGTCATGTCCGGGACCTGCACACCGTCGATCTTGGCCTGTCGCAGCCGGACCATCTTGTCGTGGTTGTCCGGGTCGTAGGAGATGTTGCCCTTGCCGTCGGCCTTCTCCAGGCCGCCGACGCGGTGCTCCAACCCGGGCGTGCCCGGCACGGCCCACTCGCGGGCCAGGGTCTCGGGGTCTCGCGCGTATGGCCAGAACTCCCCTGAGCCGTCCGGCGCGTTGGGCTCGGTGGCGAACTCGACCCGCAGGTCAGGCAGCTGATTGACATTCGGGATGAGCCACGGCTCGGAGCCGTTGGCGATCGCGCCGTCGGACAGCAGCAGCACCGGGGTCCGGTAGGTCAGCGCGATTCGCGCTGCATCCAGAGCGGCCTCGAAGCAGTCCGCTGGCGAGCACGGGGCGATCACCGGCACCGGCGACTCGCCGTTGCGGCCGTAGAGCGCCTGCAGCAGGTCCGCCTGCTCGGTCTTGGTGGGCAGCCCGGTGGACGGCCCGCCGCGCTGGATGTCGCACACCAGCAGCGGCAGTTCCAGCGTCACCGCCAGGCCGATGGTCTCGGACTTCAACGCCAACCCCGGCCCAGACGTGGTGGTCACGCCCAGCGCACCGCCGAAGGAGGCGCCCAGCGCCGCGCCGACACCGGCGATCTCGTCTTCCGCCTGGAAGGTCGTGACGCCGAAGTTCTTGTGCTTGGCCAGCTCGTGCAACACGTCCGAAGCGGGCGTGATCGGGTAGGTGCCGAGGAACACCGGCAGCCCGCTGCGCTGCCCTGCGGCGACGATGCCGTAGGCGAGCGCGGTGTTGCCGGTGATCTGCCGGTAGGTCCCGGTTGGCAGCTTCGCGGGCGCGACCTCATAGGTGACCGCGAAGGCCTCGGTGGTCTCGCCGTAGTTCCAGCCCGCCCGGAACGCGAGGATGTTGGCCTCGGCGATCTGCGGCTTCTTCGCGAACTTCTCCCGCAGGAACCGCTCGGTGCCCTCGGTGGGCCTGTGGTACATCCACGACAGCAGGCCGAGGGCGAACATGTTCTTGCAGCGCTCGGCGTCCTTCTTGCCCAGCCCGCTGCCGTCGAGCGCGCCCTGGGTGAGGGTGGCCATCGCGACCTGGTGCACCGCGTAGCGCTCCAGCTCGCCGCTTTCCAGGGGGTTGGCGTCGTAGCCGACCTTCGAAAGGTTGCGCTTGCTGAACTCGTCGGTGTTGACGATCAGGATGCCGCCGTGCGGCAGATCGCCGATGTTGGCCTTCAGCGCCGCCGGGTTCATCGCCACCAGCACGTCCGGCCGGTCGCCGGGGGTGAGGATGTCGTAATCGGCGAAGTGGAGCTGGAAGCTGGACACACCGGGCAGGGTTCCGGCGGGGGCCCGGATCTCGGCCGGGAAGTTCGGCAGCGTTGCCAGGTCGTTCCCGAAGGCCGCGGCCTCCGAGGTAAACCGGTCTCCGGTCAGCTGCATGCCGTCGCCGGAGTCACCAGCGAACCGGATCACCACCCGGTTCAGCTTCCGGGTGCCGTTCGACCGGTGCCCGTTCGTCGTACTCAATTGGCCCGTTCCCCTTCACCAGGCAACGTTCATCCTGTGGCGAACGATACAGCCTCGGTTCTTATTCCGATCATAACCACGGCCCCCGTGCCATCACTTCCGCACGCGCCCGCACGAAACCCCCCGAACCACCGCGATCTTCACCGAAACGATTAAGTTCCACATTCGGCCGCAGGTGGCGACACCTGTATCGAACTACCCGAAATGCGGTGCCCGTATCCAGGCGCGACGCGAAAACTCGGGCTACGAGCTCGACCATACCGATCGAACGGAAAACCGTGTGATCCATAACACTTTTTTAAGTTCTCATGATGTGGGAGCACGTACCCCGGAACGACCCGATACCTTCCGTGCGGCACCCTCTCTCTACATCCCTGCGACGATCCACTGCGCTGGAGGAAACATGTCGTTGCATCCGGACGCCGAGCCGTTCGTCGCGCTCATGCAGGAGTACTTCCCCGACCTCGGCGGCGCGGTCACCGACGCCGCGCAAGCCCGCGCGATGATGTCCGAGGGCACGGCGGCGCGACCCCGCCAACCGGTGGCGAAGGTCGAAGACCGGCTCATACCCGGACCGCCCGGCGTGCAGATCCCGGTTCGCATCTACTGGCCGCGAGCCAGCGGCGAGCCGATGCCGGTGGTCGTGTACTTCCACGGCGGCGGCTGGGTTCTCGGCGATCTGGAGAGCCACGACGGCGTCGCCCGCTCGATGGCCAACGGCACCGGCGCGATCGTCATCGCCGTGCACTACCGGCTCGCTCCCGAAAACCGCTATCCGGCAGCCGCCGATGATGCTTATGCCGCAACTCAATGGGCCTCCGACCACGCCGCGGAGCTCGGCGGCGATCCGGCCCGCCTCGCAGTCGCGGGGGACAGCGCTGGCGGCAACCTGGCCGCGGTGACGTCGTTGCGGGCCAACGAGAACGGCGGCCCGGACATCGCATTCCAAGTGCTGGTCTACCCGGTCACCGACCACGACTTCACCACCGAATCCTATGTGGACAGCGGTCCGGACTGCTTGATCATGACCAGCCACATGATGTGGTTCTGGGACCAGTACGCGCCCAACGCCGCGGATCGCGACCACCCGCACGCCTCCCCGCTGCGCGCCGCCGACCTCGCCGGGTTGCCGCCCGCGCATGTCCTGACTGCCGGCCGCGACCCGCTGCGCACCGAGGGCCAGCGCTACGCCAAGCGGCTGCAAGATGCGGGCGTGCCCACTAGCATCCAGCACTGCCCGGGCCTGTTCCACGGCTTCACCGGCGGCGCGGACCTGCTGCCGCCTGCCGGTGAAGCGATGGCCGAGGTGCACCGCGTGCTGCGGGAAGCCTTGAAATCGGAGAGGGAGTGACCGCGCGGTCGCCGCGCCCGCACTCGCATCTGTTGATGCCCTACCGGCCGCAACGGCCGCCTGCCGAGCAAAGACTGCGAGAAGTGTCCGAACACCTCGACGCCCGGCGCAGCGTGGGTTCGTCCACATCGGATCATCCCCACCCGGCCGCGGCGCGTCTGATCTGCGTTCGAGGTGCGCGCCCCGACCTGCGGTGCTGGGCTGGTAGTCAACGGCGAACGAGGAGGTGGACACGGTGGTCGAAGAGGTCGACGTTGTGGTCATCGGCATGGGGCCGGGCGGCGAGGACGTGGCGGGACGGCTGGCGAGCGCGGGCCTGGACGTGGTAGGGGTCGAATCGCGGCTGGTCGGCGGCGAGTGCCCGTATTTCGCCTGCATCCCGACCAAGATGATGGTGCGGGCGGCCGACGCCCTCGGTGAGGCGCGCCGGGTGCCCGAACTCGCCGGGCAGGCGACCGTGTGGCCGGACTGGACGCCGGTCGCGAAGCGAATCCGCGACGAGGCGACCACCGAATGGAACGACGAGATCGCGGCGCGGCGCTTCGAGGACACTGGCGGCCGGCTGGTGCGCGGCGTCGGCCGGATCAGCGCGCCCAGCGAGGTCACCGTCGACGGCCAGGTGTTGCGGGCCCGCCGCGGCATCGTGCTCAACCCCGGGACCGATCCGGTGGTCCCGCCGATCGACGGGCTCGCCGAGAGCCCGTACTGGACCAACCGCGACGCGGTGCCCGCGACCAGCGCGCCCGAGTCGCTGCTGGTGCTCGGTGGCGGCCCGGTCGGGCTGGAGTTCACGCAGGTCTTCGCCCGGTTCGGCACCGCGGTGACGGTTCTGGAGATGCATCCGCGGCTGCTGTCGGTGGCCGAACCAGAGGCTTCCGAGGTGGTCACGGAGGCGCTGCGCGCCGACGGCGTCCAGGTCCGCACCGGCTGCGCGGTCGAGCGCGTCAAGTACGACGACCAGTTCCAGGTGCACCTGGATTCGGGAGAGGTGCTGACCGCCGAGCGCCTGCTGGTCGCCACCGGTCGGCGCACCGACCTGCGCGCGCTGGGGGTTGCGGCCGTCGGGTTGGACGACCAGGCCAGGAGCATCCCGGTCGACGGCCGCATGCGGGCCGCCGACGGCGTTTGGGCGATCGGCGACATCACCGGTCGAGGCGCATTCACGCACACCTCCGTCTACCAGTCCCGGATCGCGGCGGCCGATATCCTCGGTCAGGGCAGCGAGGTCGCCGACTACCGCGCGATGCCTTCTGTCATCTTCACCGACCCCGAGGTCGCCACCGTCGGGCTGACCGAATCCCGGGCCCGGAAGCAGGGAATCCCGGTGCGCACCGCCACCACCCAGATCTCCGCGTCGACGCGCGGCTGGATCCACAAGATCGACAACGGGGGGATCATCAAGCTCGTCGCCGACGCCGAACGGGGCGTGCTGGTCGGCGCCACCGTGGCCGCGCCCGCCGGCGGTGAGATCATCGGCGCGCTGGCAGTGGCCGTGCACGCCGAGGTCCCAGTACAGCGCCTGCGCGAGATGATCTTCGCCTACCCGACGTTTCACCGGGCGATCGAGGCGACCCTCGCTGAACTGGACGCCTGACGGGCCGGTCAGCGGCCTCCGCCGTGCGCCTCCCGACGGCGGCGCTTGCTGGCGTACATGTCGCGGTCGGCGCTGTGCAGCAGCACGTCCGGCGCGGCAGCAGGGTCGGAAGTGGTGGTGTAGCCGACGCTGGCGCGCAGTCGCATTCGGGTTCCGTACACCTTCACATCGGTGTTCAGGTGCTGCTCCACGCGGTCCCGCAGCGACCGCGCGGCGTCCTCGTCCGGCAACAGGCTGACCACGACGAACTCGTCGCCACCGATGCGGGCGACGGTGTCACCGGCCCGCACCGCCAGCTGCAGCTCGCGCGCGGTGGCGATCAGAAGCTGATCGCCGAGCGCGTGCCCGAAGCGGTCATTGACCGGCTTGAGCTGGTCCAGATCGGCCACCACCACCACCAGCACGCTGTCACCTCGCGCCAGCTGCTGCAGCCCATGGTCGAGCCGGTCGGCCAGCAGCGCACGGTTCGCCAGCCCGGTCAGCGGGTCGTGCAGCGCCAGGTGCGCGAGGTGGGCGTCCACCAGGCGCTGCTCGCCGATGTCCTCGTACTGGCTGACGACGAACGCCGGCGCGCCGTCCGCGCCCGGCACGGTGGTCGCCCGGATCAGCATCCAGATCGGATGGCCGTTCTTGTGCCGGTAGCGCTTCTCGATGCTGGTGCTGTCCCGGTTGCCCTCGATGAGTTCGACGAGAGCGACCATGCCCTGCTCCTCGTCGTCCTCGTAGGTGACGTCGGCGAACGACATCGACAGCATCTCCTTGCGCGTGTAGCCGAGCATGCCGCAGAGCGTGTCGTTGACCGCCGTCCACGCGCCCTTGAGGTCCAGTACCGCCATGCCGATCGGCGCGTTGGCGAAGCTGCGCTGCCAAAGCAGCTCCGCCTCCCGACGCCTGGTGATGTCCTGGATCTGGGACAGGAAGTGGATAGCCTGGCCGTGGCTGTCCCGGATGAACGACCGCGCCACCAACGCCCAGATGACGCTGCCGTCGGAGCGGATGTAACGCTTCTCTAGGACGTCCGGGGACTCGATCGGCCCCTCCGGATCGATGTCATCGGGGTGCGTGATGGCCCGGTAGTCCAGGCCCTCCAGCTCCTCCCGCCGGTAGCCGAGCATCCGGCACATGGCTTCGTTGACGTACAGGAAGTGGCCCTGCAAGTCAAGGATGGCCATCGCAGACGCCGCCTGGTCGAAGACGCGCTGCCAGGGCACGTCAGCGGCGTAGTTCGGCTCCGAGGGGGACATGAGAACCGAACCATAGCGGGCCGAACCCTGGCACGCATCGGCGTGGTCGTCCACCTCGCGTTTCAGGCGTCGCCGCGGTTCATCGCCAGCAGCCGGTTCAGCACCTCCGGCGAGGCCTTGACGCCATCATGCTCGTACTCGTTGGTGACCCACGTGCGCACGCCGCGCACCTGCTGCGCCGACTCCAGCGTCTGGTCGCGGTCGACGAACATGTCGTCGTGGTACTCCGCTGCGGCGACCGGAACATCGTTGCGCGTTAGACGGTCGAGGTCGTAGAGGTGCGGCCAGTGCGCCTTGGCGGCCAGCAGCTCGGCGGCCTCCCGCAGCGGCACCAGCGACGGATCCTGCTCGGACAGCCAGGGGTAGATCATCTCGCCAGTGAAGTTGACCCGCCCAAAGCTGGGCCAGTCGAACTCGTCGAGCTCCGCGCGCACCGGTGGGCGGACCACTGCGACGCTGCGCCCCGGCAGTAGATGGCCTCGTGCAGCGCGGCGTAAGGGGCGCTCGGCGAAGGAGACCACAGCGTCCACACCACGCTGGAACGCGTCCAAGAGGAAGTCGCCGACGAACGCCTCCGCCAGCGGGTAGTGCAGCGCGTCGAACCGCGACGCCTGGCCGAACTGGATGCCCAACGTCTGGAAGCGCTCCGGCGTCAACCGCTCCCCCGTCGGCATGATCACCTCATGCTCGGCGAGGTGTTCGACTACGCGCCGCGCGATGGCGGCGTCCTCCGGGTAGCGGGCGAAGTAGGCGTCGTTTCTGCGCAGCGTGCGCGAGTACGCGGTGCGGTAGACCTCGGCGGCGTGCCCGGTCAGGGTCGGAATACCGCCGGTGATCACCACTTGGCGCAAGCCCTCCGGTGCCAGCGACAGGTAGGTCAGCGCGCAGAAGCCGCCGAAGCTCTGCCCCAGCACCGACCACGGCTCGTCGCCGATCAGCTGCTTGCGCAGCACATCGGCGTCCCGAACGATCGAATCGGCGCGCTCACGGCCAGGTGCTCGGCCTGCCCTGCCGCCGACAGGCCCGCCAGCGTCTGGCGGTGGGCCGGGGCGCTGCGCCCGGTGCCCCGCTGGTCCAGCAGCAGCACCCGATAGTCCTGCAGGGCGCGGCACAGCCAGGCGCTGGTGCTCAGCGGCCGTTCCGCCTTGCCGCCCGGTCCGCCCTGGAAGTAGACCAGCCACGGCAGTGCCCGGGCCTCGTTGCCGGGGGCCACCACCTCCCTCCCGAAGACCTCGATCTCCCCGGCGCCCCGGTCGTCGTGGCGCAACGGCACCCGGAATACGTGGTCCCGGGCCACCAAACCCGGACGGCGATACGTGACGGCGGACATCCGCCCTACCTTCCAACGTGGACTAGACGAGTAAGTCCGAATACGATCAATGATCGTAGGCGGTGAGCGAGCGAGTGATTGGCTGGCCGGTGCGGAAGCTGTGCCAGATCGCGGCGGCCAGGGCTAGCACGCGCTAGGCGACGCGCACGCTGACTCCCTCGGCCGTGCGGGCGCCGTGTTGTTCCAGGTCCAGCTGGCCTTTCAGGGTGTCGTTGACCGACTCGATGAGTTGGCGGATTTTCTTGAGCATCGGCCCGCCTGCTCGCAGGACCTCCTTCTTACGCGACGGGCGCAGCAGCGTGATGCCCTGCTACTTCGATTCGAAGATCCGGCTGGTCGAAAAGAGCGCGTCGCCGGCGATGAGGCCCGCGCCGACCAGGTTGGACTTGATCTCCTCGCACATGGCCGTCGTGCAGTCCACTGCGGACTCCGCCGAGGCCATGCACTCCTTCCGCGAGAAGCAAAAGTCCGAATTACGCTGGCGGTGACCACTGTGGACGGATTGCTGCACCCGCGGTCGGTGGGCGTCGTCGTCGGAGCCTCCGACCGCTCCGCGATGGCCGGCTGGCTCACCCGCCCCCTGCAGGGCTTCGGCGGCGCGGTGTACCCGATCAACCCGAACTACCAGGAGATCCACGGGCTGTCCTGCTACCCATCGCTGCGGGAAGTACCCGGACCGGTGGACCAGGTTCTGGTGTGGTGCCAGCCGCGCCCTGACCAGGCGAGGCCGGCGGCGCGGAGCTGCTCGACGCGATGCTGGTCGCCCGGCTGGCGGGTCGGCTGGCGGCTGGCCTGGCAAGGCCACCGCGATCGCGCGGGAACTCGGCGATCACGTCGTGCTGAAGGTCCAATCCCCCGAGGTGGCGCACAAAAGCGATGTCGGCGGCGTCGTGGTCGGGCGTTCCCGCCGAGCAGGTCCTCGAGGCCGAAGAGGACATGCTCGAAACCGTCGCGGTGAACGTGCCGCAGGCGCACATCGACGGCGTGCTGGTGCAGGAACTGCTGCCCAGCGGCGTCGAGCTGCTGGTCGGGGTGCAGGGCGGCAAGCACGGCTACCCGCTGGTGTTGACCGTCGGCATGGGCGGCACCACGACCGAGCTGTACCCGGACGTGGTCTCCGGCCCCGGGCCGGTGGACGCCGAGTAGGCCACCGGGCTGCTGCGGCAGCTGCGAGGCCGACCGCTGCTGGACGGATCCCGCGGCCGCCCGCGCTGCGACGTAGCGGCAGCGGCCGCCGCGATCGCATCGATCTCCCAGGCGGCAGCCGAACTCGGCGACCGCCTGGGTGAGTTTGAGATCAATTCCCCGTTGTCCACGGGTCGGGCGCCGTCGCCGCGGACCTGGTCGTGACCGGACATCACCGGAGGTAGTTGTTGAGCGGGTCGACGCAGCCCTGCGCGACGGGTCGTTCCTGCCATGTCCGCGCCATCCTCAGCGGAGACGCACGCCGCGCAGGGACGTCACACCGCACTTTCCACGCCTACTTCACGCACCCGCTTCAGTACTCGACCAACTCCGTGGCGGGGAGAACCGAGCCCACTCCCGTCATGCGCACCGCGTTGCACCTGTTCAACAAGACGGCCGCGCTCAACCGCGCGGAGAAGGAGCTTCAGGGCAGCGGAAAGGAGTCGGTCGCATGACCCCGACGTTGTCCGAACTGCGCCAGACAGTGCGCAAACTGTACCGGAGTTGGCGGGCCTCGGCCGGTACCGGCCGAGGCCGGACGCCTGGCTGCGGTCCTTCGACCTCGACTTCACAAAGGAGCTCGCCGAACGAGATTGGCTGGGCATGACCTGGCCTCGTTCGGTGGGCGGCGGCGAGCAGTCAAACCTGGCGCGGCTGGTGATGGTCGAGGAACTGCTGCGGGCAGGCGCTCCGAGGGGCGGATGATCGTGTCGATGGCAACGCCTGGCGGCAGGTGACCAAGCAGCTCGCCTACGAATGCGGCGGGCCCGAGCGGGTGCTGTCCACGTATCCCGTGTTGTAGGAGCCGCTGGGCAGTAGCGACGAAGGCCTGCTCGCCGAGATCGGCGAGCAGGTGGCCCGTTTGGCGACGCTTCGGGCTTGTGCGTGCAGGTCGCCGAGGCGCTCAACGCGGACGAGACTCCGGTGCGGGCCGCCGCCGCGACGTTGGAAGTGGCTCGGCACGACCTTCGAACGCGACGTGCTCGAATGTATCTGCCGGGCAACGGATTCCGGTCTCGTCTCGCCCGAGAGCGCGCTGGGCGAGGCTACCCTCGCATCGCCCGGTTTCGGCATCCGCGGCGGTTACTCCGAGGTGCTGCTGTCCATCCTCGCCAAGCAGGAGGCCCGACGTTGCGCAACTCTTTGATCATCGAGGAGCCGACGGGACGCTGGAAGACCTGGCGGAGCTGATCACCGCGACGTCGGCGAGCGACGTGAGCGTGCCGCTGCTCGAATGGCGTTGTCGCAGTGGATTCTCGGCGAGCAGCTCCCGGCTGGGCTGGTCGTCACGGCGACTGCGTTAGAGAACGTGCCGTGGGCGCGGTACGCCAGTCACATCGTGGTGCGCCGAGAGCGGGAATCCGCTTATCTGGCCGAGCTGAACGGCGACGTCGAGCACGGCCAGAACCTCGCCGGTGAACCGCGCGGATCCGAGCGTCAGGGGCCACGACGCCCCTGCCCGACGCGCCCCCCGCACGATGCCGTGCTTGCCCGCGCCGCTGTGCTAAACCCGGCCGCGCTGCTCGGGCGCCGCGCGTGGCGCATACGTGCGCACCCGAGTACACGTCACGCAGCGGGAGCAGTTCGGCCGTCCGCTCGTCGCATTCAAGGCGGTGGCCAACGGTCTGGCCGAGACACGCACGCATCTGGTCGCCACCGAAGCCGCGGTGGAGCATTCGGTGAGAATCCAGGAAGGAGACCCGGCGGAACGCGCTTTCACCGTCTCGGCGGCCGCGAAAGTCGCGGCAGCGCAGGCGGCCGCCAGCATCGCTCGTGCGACACACCAGCTGCACGGGGCGATGAGCGTGAGCCGCGAGCACTCGCTGCACCACGTCACGCGGAAGTTGTGGGCGTGGCGCGATGAATGCGGCAGCGAGCGCCACTGGTCGACAGGGCTCGGGCAGGCGGCGCTCGCCACAGGCGAAACCGGCTTCTGGGAGTGCCTCACCGCCTGAGCTGCCGCCACCCGCGTCGGGCACAATGCCGTTGTCGCGATGCGAGGCCGGGATGGGCAGCCGCGGTGGCGGAACCGCTCGCACGCACCGGGCCAGCTCATCTCGGCGTGAAACCGCCATCGGCCGGGTGTGCGCAACGGCGTGCCGAAGGACAATCCGGCTGCCCGAGCATCCCGTTCCCCGCACCATGCCCGATCCCGGGCAGCACCCCGTATTCTGTCGGTGTGACGGCGGCATCCGAATCTTCGGCTAACAACGGCTCCGCCATTCCGCGCGGCCAGGGCGGCGACGCGCTCTCCGTTGCGGCGCGCGAGATCTTCGCCGAGCGCGGATACCACGGCGCATCCATTCGGGACATCGCCAAGCGAGCCGGATTGAGTCTGTCAGCGCTGTACTACTGGCATTCCAGCAAGCAGGAGCTCTTCGCCGGGCTGCTCGAGGACAGCGTCAACGACTACGTGCAAGCCTGCGACGCGGCTCTTCGCGACTGCGGCAACGATCCGGTCGAGCGGCTGCGCGCGATCGTGCGCGCCACGGTGGACTACCGGGTGCGGCGGCGAGTGGAAAGCACCATCGCGGTGCGGGAGATCCGGAACCTGAAGGACGAGCACGCGCGGCGGCTCGCCGCGCTGCGCGAGTCGGCGACCCGGCTGTTCCGGGACATCATCGACGAAGGCGTGCGGCGCGGGGCCTTCTCCTGCGAGCACCCCGGCGAGGCCCGCCTCGCGATCCAGGCCGCGTGCAACGCGATCCCGCAGTGGTACGACCCGGAACGCGATGTGGGACCGGCCGAACTGGCCGACCGCTACGTCACCATCGCGCTGCGCATCGTGGGTGCCTAGCTCCGGCGCGGGACGGCGAAACCTGGCCGTTCCTCGTTGACTTCCAGCTTCGTCGAAGTCCTAGCTTCATGCCGCTTGGAAGAGCGGCAGGAACAATGGCATCGCGATTGGCTCGCGGCGTTTGGCCTCGCCGATCGCGCGGCGCTGGCCACGGAGATCCGCGACGGCGAACTGGATTCCCGGCAACCGGAAACGGCCGCCGCCGTGGGAGTCGGTGCTGGATGGGTTGGCCGGGAGAGCGAAGTCCACACTTCCTCCTTAACGATCGTTAAGTGCCCCTAGGCACGCTTCCGCAGGTAGTACAAGAGGACGAATGAGGGCGTTCTTTACGTCCCGCGCGGGCGCCCCGTAGCGTGCGGAAATCCCTGGTGCGCAAGGCGAGTGCACGCATCGGTTCCAATGCGCGGAGTGCGCAGATCTCAGGAGAGTACGTGACCACAACGGCCGAGCAACGGGTCAGCTGCACCATCACCGACGGCGTGGCGGACGTGCGGCTGAACCTCCGGGCAAGCTCAACGCGCTCGACCAGGCCATGTTCGACGCCCTGGTTACGACCGGGCTGCGGCTGCGGGACGACAACAACGTGCGGGCCGTGGTGCTCACCGGCGAGGGCCGGGCCTTCTGCGCCGGGCTGGACTTCGACAACTTCCAGCAGATGGCCAACGGCAGCGACCGGCCCCCGAACCGCAAGGCCGTCACCCCAGAGTCGATCGGCCCGGCCAAAACCGCGGCCCGCAGACGGCGCACGTGTGGGCGACGCTGCCGGTGCCGGTGATCGCGGCGGTGCGCGGCGTGGCCTTCGGCGGCGGCCTGCAGGTGACGCTGGGCGCGTGAATCCGGCTCGTCGCGCCGGACGCGAAGCTGTCGGTGATGGAGATCAAGTGGGACTTGGCGCCGGACATGACCGGCACCCACCTGCTCCCGGAACTCGTAGGCCGCAATGTCGCCAAGGAGCTGACCTACACCGGCCGCATCATCAGCGGAGGAGAAGCCGCCGCCCTGGGCCTGGCCACCCGGCGCGAGTCCGACCCGCTGACCGCAGCTCTCGCCCTGGCGGCCGAAATCGCCGCCAAGAGCCCGGAAGCGATCCGCTACGCCAAGCAACTCCTCGACCTCGCGGTGACCGTCGGCGGCGCTGCTGTCGGCGCAGTCGATGCGCACACGGGCGGGGCAACCCTCGCCGAAGGCTTCGAAGCCGATCAAACGGCGATCAGAGCCTGATCGGCAGTCCCAACCAGGTTGAGGCGGTCAAGTCCAACCTCGAAAAGCCCGCCCCGAACTTCGCCAACCACTTGAACCCGACGCGCCAGTCGCCGTGGCCCGCAGCTTCAACTGAAACTGCGGGCCATCTACCTGAGGTTTCGCGGTTATGCGGCGGTTGCGGTGCTGGTCGTGGGCCTGTCGGGATATTGATCTGTTGTGTTCTGGCCTGCGGTGATGGCCGTAATTCGGGCTCGGCGGAAGGCGATGAGCATGTCGTCGATGCTGATGTGGGTCTTTTTGCGGTTCCAGGGCGCGCGGGTGCGGGCGGTGGCCAGGTCCGCCTCGGCGGTGCCGTGCGCGGCGTACCACAGGGTGAGGATGGTCAGGCCCAGCATCG
>NZ_JBSFLZ010000038.1:0-51092 GCF_053599315.1 Saccharopolyspora sp. NPDC000995 | reverse complement strand
GCCGTTCCTCGTCGCGCAAGTCGGCGACGTTGAGGCGGTCGCGGATCTGCCCGCTCGGCGCCTGAAACGGCTCGTCGCCGGAATCCAGCGCGGTCGGGATGAACTGCGCCGTGCGCTGCGCGATGGGCAGCCCAGGGCCTCGTTCTCGGTGATTTCTAGTGAGAGCCGCTTCGACCACCGTCATGTGGTCAGCTCACGCCCGTCTTGCAGGTGCGGCCTGCTTGAGGCGCCGCTGCCGGCGGGCACCGTAGAACATCGTCCAGGTCAGCAGCAGCGCGATCGTACCGATACCGAGCACCGCGGACAGCGCGACCATCACGTCTATGGGCAGCACGAAGGCGAGCCCGACGCGCACCCCCGCTTCGACCAGCAGCGCGACCGCCCACACCGCGGTCATGAAGATGAAGCTGCGGCGGAAACCCGGGTTCGATCCCCAAAGTCCCTCCCACGCCTTGACGTTGTCGCCGGCGGAACGGAACCGCCTCGCGGCGTGGAACATCGCTGGCTTGCCGACGAAGCAGCTGGCCAGGAAGATCAGCCCGGTCAGACCGGTGCCCAGCGAATCCTTGATGACGAGAGCGCGATCGTCCCCGGAGATCAGGACGAGCGGGAGCGCGAGCAGGTAGGTAAGCAGCATGAAGCCTGCGAACGGCTCCAGTTTCCCGGCGCGGAACGCGACGAACAACAAACGCGCCCCGGCCACTCCGGCGCCGGCGAGCAACGACACGTGTTCACTGAAACCGTAGGATCGCAGGCCGTAGTAGGCCGCCATCGGCAGACCCACGTCAACCAGCAGACCGCCGAAGATCTTCAGGAACTTGCGGACCGCCGAAGGCGGCTGCGCCTGGGGCCGGGACATCGTGGGCGTGTCGGTCGGGGCAGCGGTTGTCGTGCGGTACTGGGAAGTCATCATGATCAGGCATCCAATTCTGCGTCGGGTACCCAAGATCCGTGGAATCCGGTGGGCACCCGGCGGGGTAGGTGCACGGTGGCAACCGGGGCGGTGAAGGTGTCGGTGGCGTCGAGCACGACGAGGTCGCAACCCTTGCCGGTGCGGTCGCTGACGATGGACAGCAGCCAGCCGTCGTCTTCGTTGCGGGCATCTGCCGAGGGCACGAACGTGGCCTCGCCCGCGGTCCGGTCGGCACCGAGATCGTGCAGCTCGCCGACGCCGGTGGCGGTGTCGTACTTGACGATCGCGGCACCGGCGTTGGAGTTGTCCAACTGCTCGGCGACGGCGTACAGGTAGCGGTTGTCGCGGCCGATGTGCTTGTCGTTCAGCGTCGGGAACTCGACTCCCCGATCGTCGATAACCTGCTCCTGCACGGAACCGGCCGCAAGGTCGAAGATCCAGCGGTGCAGGGTGCTGCGACCGGTACCGGCGAACTCGTCGACCAGCCCGCCCGCGCGTCGGGTGCGACCGTCGCCACCGAGCCGCGACCAGCCGGCTCGGAAGGTGTTCCGGTCCCAGCGCACCGCGTCGAGCACTACGCGTCCGGCCGCGTCCTCGCGGGCATTGCCGACGTGGAAGACGTAGCAGGGGTCGATGTCGAACCAGCGCACGTCCGGCTTTCCGTCGTGCGCCATCACCCCCAGCCGGGCGCCGTAATCGTCGTTCCACCGGTAGGGGATGGCGCGGCCGACCAGGTCCAGGTCGAAGGTCACTGGAAGGTCCAGCCAGATGACGTAGTTCTCGGTGATGGCGAAGTCGTGCATCATCGTCGCCCCCGGCACGTCGACGACCTGGCTGCGGACGAGTTCGCCGGCGGGTGACAACCGGTGGTGGGTCAGGTACGGCGGCCGGGACCCGTAGCCGAAGAAGTGCAGCTCGCCGGTGGCCGGGTCCTCCTTGGGATGGGCCGTCATCCCATTGGTCAGCTGACCGCCGAACGCGCGTGGCCCCTCGGTGTGCAGGTCTGCGGTGAGCTCGTAGGGCAGCCCGCCCTCGCAGAGCGCGAGCAGGCGCCCCGAGTGCTCGATGATGTGGGTGTTTGCCGGGGTGACCGAGCGGTCCCGCGCCGCGCCACCGGCGCCCTCGAAACGGCCTTCGAGCAGGTTCGTGCGCACCCAGCGATTGCGGTACCACTCCGCGCGGCCGTTGCGAATCCGGATGCCGTGCACCATGCCGTGCCCTGCGAACCAATGCCCGGGGCTTTCTCCTGGCAGCGGATTGGGCCCGTTCCGCAAGTACCGGCCGGCCAGCTCCCGGGGCAGTGCGCCGGTCACCGGCAGGTCTAAGGCCTCGACCTCGTCGGGCACAGGGGCCAGGTGTCCGACGAGGTAGGCCGGTAAGGCTTCGGCGACTTCCGTCATTGTTCCCCCTTCGGGAACGAGAGAGATCCCAGCAACTTCGGCGATGACTTTGACAGGCATCTTTCGACATGTCAAATACGACATGTGCAGATGTACATGACTGTTTCGTCAGGTAGGGTTCGGCTTCGGAGGTAACGATGTCGCTGCGCTATGCCCTGCTCGGACTGCTGGCCGACCAACCGCAGAGCGGTTACGACCTGACGCTTCGATTCGAGCACTCCCTGAAGCGGTACGCCTGGCACGCCAGGCACAGTCAGATCTATCCCGAGCTGAACAAGCTCGCCGCCGACGGCCTGATCGCTGTCGTGGCGGAAGGCGCGCGAGGTCGTCGCACCTACGCGCTCACCGAAACCGGCAGGGAAGCGCTGCACAGCTGGCTCACGGACTGGTCTTCCCTGCAGCCCGTCCGAAATGAGTTCGTGCTTAGGCTCTTCCTGATGTCCACTCTGGATCCGGCGGAAGCGCTACCCCTGCTGCGCGGTGTTCATGACCACGCGAAACATGAGGTGGCCGAACTGGAAGCCAGGATGGAGGCGGTCAGTGGACCCGACGGGCAGTGGAAGTTCGGCCGACTAGCGGCCGAGTACGGCTTGCGCCAATACCAGGCGATGCTGGAATGGGCGGAATGGGCCCAGGCCGAGTTGTCGCGGGTTGCGCCGGACGAGAAATCCGCCGACGCCACCCCATGAGCTCCAGCAGCTGTCGCAGCATGTGGCAGCAGCCTACGTCGGGGTAACGGCTCACGGCACCAGGCACTGGTGCGCGATCGGTGGCTCCTGCTGCTTCCATCAGCCGAATCAGTGCGCGCACAAGCTGGGGTAGGACCATGCCCGATCATCAGGCGCTTCCGCGCGCTGAGTCCTTCCGGGAGGCGGCCGGACAGCAGAGCTCTGCGGGCTCTACGGTGATGACCATGGACAGTGTTGCGGGGCTTCGGTCGAGGTTGCGAGAGTTTGCGGCAGCCAGGGACTGGGAGCAGTACCACACACCGAAAAACCTCGCGATGGCGCTCAACGGAGAGGCCGGCGAGCTGATCGCGGAGCTGCAGTGGCTCGATGACGGCGGGGCCGAGGTCGCGCTGACAGAGGGCCCTCTCAAGGAGCGGCTTGCGGACGAAGCAGCCGACGTGTTGCTCTACCTGGTCCGCCTGACCGACGTGTGCGGGATCGATCTGATCGCGGCCGCCTATGCCAAGGTCGAGCGAAACGAGACCCGCTTCCCGCCAACCACCTGAGCAAGGCAGTTCATCGAGCTTGCTGAGCTGACGATCCCCAGCGCGGGCGAGCCGGTTTCGTTTCACGTCGCCGGAGGACACCTCGACCGGCGCGGTGCCGGCGATCGTCGCGTCGATGCACCTCATTCAATATTGTGGCGGCGAAGACGTCTGATGTCGCGCTGATGCGGCTGCGATCCGGCGGTTTCCGAGCTCCCGGATTCGAGACTCGACGCGTTGAACGTTCCAGAACGCCCCCACATCGATGAATGCCGAGAGGGCAGACATCAGTGCGGCTCGGGCTTCGTCGACAAGACCGCGCTCGGTGAGCAGGGCTGCGGCGTCCTCGTCGGCGGCGGCGCGTTCTATCCTGCGGCCAATGCACCGGTAGTGGTCTGCCGCCGCGACGACCTCCCCGGGATCGCGGGTGACGAGCCCTCGGCAATGTGCGACTGCCGCCTCACGTGACGGTGACGGGGTTCGGCTGCAATCGGACTCGCACACCCGCAGCGCGGCTCGCGCCTGATCGGGTTTGCCCAGGTGCGTTGCCAACCGGACCACTCTGGGAAGCCATCGGTAACGATGCACCATCGGCGCGAAGTCCGATTCGATGATGGGGGTGAGCCAGGCCAGCGCCTCAGGCAGTCGGTCCTGCTGCTCGGCGAGCAACGACCGTGTCGCGAGCACGAGATCGATGCCGGGCTGGAACTCGGTCCGTGACCACTGTCCTGCGCAGTGCAGGTGTGCCAACGCCGTCTCCTGGTCGTCGCGGTGCGCGGCGATCAACGCCGCGACTCCGTGAACGATCGTGGACGCACCTGGCCGCGCCAGCAAGTATGACTCCGTCTCCGGTGCACATTCGGTCACCGCGGTGACCCTGGCGAGCGCGTCGTCCCACATCCCCAGCCAGTAGTAGTGCACTGCGCCGGCAAGCGCGATCTCACCAGGCAGGGTGTATGAGGTCGCGAAATGCTCGGCACCCCGCAAAGCCGCCAAGGGGTCGTTGAGGTGCTCCAGACTCTGAAGTGCGAGTGTCGTGTCCTGCAGGGCGAGCAGCCACAGGTCAGCGAGTTCGGGCACCGCACTGAAGGCGTCCGGTCGGTCGAGCGAGTCGTGCGCCACGCGTTGGTTGGGCAGCACGGCCGGGTCGGCGGAGTCCAAGCTGTCTAGCAGGGGCTGAATCCGCCTCTTCCAGCTATCGGCAACACGCTCGTCACACATCGCCGGACGAAGCGTGCTGAGGGCGGCGCCGAGCTGGTCTTTGCGATAGTGGCTGTAAGCGAGGATCAGACGTGCCTCCGCAGCGAGCAGGCTGTCGGTGGTCCTAGACAACACGTACTGAGCTGTGTTCGCCGATACTCGGCCCAACGAGAACAGCAGTCGAGCGAAGGTCGCCGACAGCTTCTCGCGCGCCGGACCGGACATCGATACGTGGTTGAGCGCGGCCCGCAACAACGCCGTCGCGGTGCGCGGCGCGCTGTTGGCCAAGACAGCGACGTTGGCTTGCAGCCAGTCGACCACCCACGAATCCACCGGCTCCGGTGCTGCGATCAACTGGCCAGCGACCCGCTCGGCTGGCGCTCCGGCCTGAGCCAGGGCTGTTGCCAACTGCCGGTGCAACGCCAGCCGGACGGCCTTGGGAATCCGGCTGTAGAAGGCTTGGTGCACCACCGGATAACGGAAGGCGAGCAATTCCCCGGATTCCTTCAGCTGCCCGGTGGCACACGCCTCGTCGATCACCTCGCTCAGTTCCGACGCCGGCTTTCCCAGCGCGGTCGCCACGTCGGTCGGCGAGAAGCGTTCGCCGAGCAGCGCGGCCCAACGCAGGAAATCCGCAGTCGGGCCGGATAAGAACACCAGCTGGCTCCCGATCGCCGAGAGCACGACGTCCGGAACCACCCCTCGCAACGACGGGTCGGTCTCGGCTTTGTCGTCGGCGAAGACGATCGAGCCAGTGCGCAGCAGACCATTGACGATCTCCCGGATAAACAGGGGGTTTCCACCCGCGCTGTGGACCAGTTTCCGCAGCTCGGCGTTGACCGGCAGCCCAACGATCTTCTGGACGAGATCGCCCACCTCCGAATCCTGCAAAGGCGCGAGTGCGATAGCCTCGCTCTCGACTTCTGCGTAGGCGCGCAGTCGCTGCAGTCCGCACCGAGACGGCATGGGTCTGCACGCCCCGATGAGCAGCAGCGGCAGCTGCCTGCTGGCCTCGCACAAGCGCTGCCATACCAACAGGCTCGTTTCGTCGGCCCACTGGAGGTCGTCGAGCACCAAGATCAGCGGAGCTTCCGCGCACAGCTCGCTGACCAGTCCGAGCAGGCGGTGCACGGCCTCCGGCAGGCAGTCTGCGGGAACCGATGCGCGGTGACCGCCGCCCAGAGCGTACGCCAGTGCGGCACGCCGGGGATCCGCCGAATCCGGCTCGATACCGAGGCAGTCCAGCAGGGCATGCAGCGTGAAAGGCTGGTCGAATTCGTCGCAAACCCCCCACGCGAGTTGGCAGCCCGACGCCGTCGCCTCGGCGAGTCCTTCGGCCAGCAACCACGATTTCCCGATGCCGACCATACCTTCCAGCCACACCGACTGCCCTTTTCCCGCAGCGACCTCGGACACCGCTGTGCGCAGGAAGGCCACCTCGTCCGCACGGCCGACGAAGTTGGCGGGACGGATAGGTTGCGGAGATCCGACCGACGCCACCTTGGGTGGCGTCGGTTTCGGGCCTGGTACCTGAACGTCGGTGTGCGTCAGTCCGGGGGCATTGGCCAGTATTTGCTCGTGCAGGTCTTGCAGCCTCGGCCTCGGTTCGGTGCCCAACTCTTCGATCAGCGTTCGGCGGGTTTCGTGGAAGACCGCCAGTGCGTCAGCCTGTCGGCCACATCTGTAGAGCGCGAGTATCAACAGCTCGCGCAATCCTTCTCGCAATGGGTGTTCACGTGCCAGAATCGACAGCTCCGCGACTATCTCGGCATGTCCCCCCGCGGCGAGCATGAGCTCGGCGCGCCGTTCCAGTGTCGCGAGGTGCAACTCGGCGAGGCGCGCTCGTTGGTTCGTGGCGAACGGTCCGGGAACGCCTGAGAGCGCCTCGCCCTTCCAAAGCCGCAGGGCGCAATCCAATGCTTCAATGGCTCCGGCCGCGTCCCGTGCGGCCCAGCAACGCTGGGCGCGATCACGGTGCTCCTGGAAGCGGTGCACATCGCACGCCTCCGCCGGAATCCGCAGGCAGTAGCCAGCGCTCACCGAGGTCAGGAGCTCCTCGGCACAGCGTCGTGCGCGCCCGGGCTCCAGAGCGTAGCGAATGCCGGAAACATAAGTGTAGATGCTGCCTTCCGCGCTGGTCGGGGGAGTCTCGCCCCACACTGCGTCGATGAGCTCCTGCCGCGAGACGGCACGGTTGGCGTAGATCGCTAGGATGGCCAGGACGGCCCGGCGGTGGGCCGAACCGAGCGCGAGCTCTTCGGTTCCGCGCCAGGCCCGCACCGGGCCGAGTAACTCGATGCGGAGTTCGGCAGTCATCGGGTCACTCCAGTCCTCAGTACACACTCGTCGAGGCGCAAGGCGCACCAATCGGAGTCAGCCGCTCGAGTGCGCGCGGTGACAATACCCGAGCCCATGCCCGCCAAGAGCCGGTCCTATTACACACTTCGGGTGCAAAGTCGATTCAGTGAGGTGATTTGAGCAAGGATCGGTCCAAGTGTTGACCAAATGTGATCTACCAGGGGAGGGCTCCTCTTGATCACGTGCCGTATCGGCACACGCGAGGCACGCTGGTCGCCGACCCCGTTTTCGCAGGCATTGCTGGGCTGCGGCGTTTGCGGACCGTCCTGTGGTCCCCACGTCGACCGCTGATCACGCGACCGGCTACCGGTATCTCGACAGTTCATCATGGGTGGCGGCCCAAGCCCGGATCTGCACGAAGCCCTCCAATCGGGCAAAACCTGCGGTCACGCTTTGTGATTCTGGACGTAAAGATTCTCTCCTCCGGCCGTGTCGGTGAGAAGCAGAAGTGTTCAAAGGCACCCAGATCGACCGGTGGTGGTATTCCGGCAAGACCCCGACGGCAGGGCGGCGACGTCCAAGCCTTGACTCAAGCCCGGCGGGTTCCCGCCCCGGGGCTTGCAACGTCGTACCCGGCTCGGGTACACGACATGTTGCGCGGACTGTGCGTTTGGGTGAATGTGGATTCGCTGCGCTCGCGTCCCGCTGGGGCGCTCCGCGACATTTCACCACCGGCCTCGTGAATCGGCACCACCGGCAGAGTCGCACTCATCCGGGCCCACCACGGGCACGGCGGCCCCATCCTTCACCGAAAATCACCTCGGTGCAGCGTCCTCTCGCGGGCCGCGGCGCTGTTGATGGTCTTCGCTGCGGCCCAGCAGTCTGGGCAGCTCTCCCAGAACCAGTCGGTTTCCTTTGGCCGGACTAATTTGATGGTCTTACCGCAAAGTGCGGTTAACTCGGTGCCGAGCTCGCGGTGAAGTTGCTCCTTGCGCATGGCATGTCTGGCGCCGTACACCGGCCGCCACCGAACGGTGCTCACGTTGATCGTCTCCACATGTCGTTGCGGAACTGGCGCCGTCGGTTCTCGATGCCGCTGCATCAACCGACTCGCGATGTCGACGTTACGAAAGCAAGACCTCGACGTTACGAAAGCAAGCGGGTAATTCGCGATTGGTCGGCACCTACGTGCCCCTTCGGGTTGCCCGAGATGGCCTAAATCACAATTCGGTGCTTCGTCGACAAATGTAGCGCTACGGGCGCTGCCCGTTCGCGCAGGATTTTCGGAGCAAAACAGGAAGAGTTGCCTCAGTGGGACATGGGAGCTGCCCGGACATCCCGTTCTTGTGCGGAGATCTTGACCATTCGGAACCTTAGCCTCAGCATTCCTCTCCAAGTGTCACGAGCACGACGAGTCTAGCGATCTTCCGTGGGTCGCATTGGCGTGTTGTCCAGGAGATGACACCGGAAACGAGAGAACTCTGTGACTAAGCAAACACTACAGGATCCCAGTCAGCCGGAACCGGAAGCACATGTGGACCCTGGGGACAAGGGATACAGCAAGTCCTTGAAACCTCGGCACATCAACATGATCGCGATTGGGGGTGCGATCGGTACCGGGCTTTTCCTCGGAGCGGGTGGACGGTTGGCGCAGGCTGGCCCGGCGCTGGCGATCGCGTACGGCGTCTGCGGTGTGTTCGCGTTCTTCGTTGTGCGTGCGCTGGGCGAGCTGATCCTGCACCGGCCGTCGTCGGGTGCGTTCGTGTCCTACGCGCGGGAGTTCATGGGCGAGAAGGGAGCTTTCGTTGCCGGGTGGATGTATTTCCTGAACTGGGCGACAACGGGTATTGCCGACATCACTGCGATCTCGCTGTATGCGCACTACTGGAGCTTGTTCGTGCCCGTGCCGCAGTGGGTGCTGGCGCTGGTGGCGCTGGTGGTGGTGCTTTCGCTGAACCTGGTCTCGGTGCGGCTTTTCGGTGAGATGGAGTTCTGGTTCGCGATCATCAAGGTCGGCGCACTGGTCGCGTTCATGGCGATTGGTATCGGTCTGCTGGTTACGGCACATCCGATCGGTGGCACGGTGCCAGGGCCGCAGTTGATCACGGACCACGGAGGTATCCTTCCCAACGGTCTGGTGCCGTTGGTCCTCGTGGTCCAGGGGATCGTGTTCGCCTATGCCGCCGTGGAGCTGGTCGGTGTCGCCGCGGGGGAGACGGAGAACCCGGCGAAGATCATGCCGAAGGCGATCAACTCGATCATGTGGCGGATCGGCATCTTCTACGTCGGTTCAGTGGTGTTGCTGGCGATGCTGCTGCCGTGGAACGCGTACCAGAAGGGCGAGAGCCCGTTCGTGACCGTCCTGTCGCAAGTCGGAATTCCGGCTGTCGGTGACGTGATGAACCTCGTGGTGCTGACCGCGGCGATGTCCAGCCTCAACTCGGGCCTTTACTCCACCGGCCGCATCCTGCGCTCGATGGCGGCAGCCGGTTCGGCTCCCAAGTTCACCGGCTTGATGAACCGCAGCCAGGTGCCCTACGGCGGGATCATGCTCACTGGCGCGGTCTGCGTGCTCGGTGTGGGGCTCAACTACGTGGTGCCCGGTGACGCGTTCGAGATCGTCCTGAACTTTACTGCGATCGCGATCATCACGACCTGGGGCATGATCATGCTGTGCCACCTCCTGTTCGTGCGCAAGTCGCGGACCGGAGCAGTCACGCGGCCGACCTACCGCTTGCCAGGCTCGCCGGTCACCCAGATCGTCACGATCGCGTTCTTGCTGTCCGTCGCGTTCCTGATGTGGTTCGACGTCCCGGCAGGGCGGATGACCCTGCTGTGTGTGCCGGTGCTCGCGGTTGCACTGGTGATCGGCTGGTTCTGCGTCCGCAAGCGGGTGGCCGCGGCGAAGGCTCTGGAGGGAACCGGCGAGGATCATTAGCCGGGTTCCTCCAGAACGTCGGTGCGCCCTTTGTCCGCGCCTAGGGAACGCCGGCACGGGACGCGGTCACGGGTAATTCGGGGTAGCTCGTGACCGCGTTCTCGTATTTTTCGCTGCGCGCAGCGAAAAGAGTGTCCCGATGGGTTCTGTTTTCGGCGTCGCGGGCGCTAAACTATTGATGGAATTGTTGGTGGTGTGGAGTCGGACTTGAGGTTGAGGGTAGTAGCGGTGAAAACAGGTACGATTGTGAAGTACGATGGGATCAAGGGGTTCGGTTTCATTGAGCCGGACACCGGTGGTGATGACGTGTTCCTGCACGCGTCCATCCTGGGTGAGCAACTCAAGCAGGTTCTTCGCGGCGGCACGCGGGTCCAGTTCGAGGCGGCGCCTGGCAACCAGGGCACGAAGGCCGTAGCTGTGCGGTTGCTCGGCGCCGTTGCGCAAGCGTCGGTGGCGCAGGTCGCCGACGATGGTCGGATGAGCGCCAGTGATGATGATTTGTGCGACGTTCTGACGCCGGTCGAGTTCACTGAGAACGTCACGAATGTGTTGATCGAGGCTGCGCCCGACATGACGGGCGGGCAGATCCTGCAGGTGCGCGAGCAACTCGTTGCGTTCGCGCGGCGCCACGGCTGGGTGGAGGACTGACAGGCCTCCCCGGCGTCGTGGACTGGCTTCGCTGAACGCCCGGAAGATCCGCATGCCCGGTCGGGGCGCAACGCCCTTCTGACCGGGCATGCGACATTTATCACCTGCCCCACGACCGACCGCCAATCGTTTTCGCGGTCTGGAACTCGGATTTCGGCTGAGTCGTGTTTAGCTGCGGCGGGCGCCACCGCTGCGCGAACGAGACAGGGAGAGAGTCTCGCGGTCTTCAGCACGATCGTGAACACCTTCGGCGGGCGCTGGTACGACCAGAACTGGAACGCGCAGCTCACGTCCCCGGAATTCCATGCAGCGGCGCACTTCTACGTCGAATTGTTGCGAAATCACGGCGAAGTGGGTGCCTCCAACGCCGGCTTCTCCGAGTGCGGCACGCGCTACGCGCAGGGCCAAGCGGCCATTTGGTACGAGGCGACGGTGATGACCAGCATCAATGAGAATCCCGCAGCGCGATCGTCGGGAAGTCGAGCTACGTCGCGGCACCGGTGCAGTCCACGCCGGCCAGCGGCTGGCTCTACACCTGTGCGCTTGGCTAAAGCCAGGTCCCACCGGGCAGCCGATTGTCGCCCTACCAGATCCCCGAGTACCAGCAGACGGCGCGCGACTACGCGTGGCGCGCAAATGTTCACTTTGGTCGCAAGGAAGGGGTTGCCTTTGGCGACGCCACGTTGGTCGGCTCAACCTGTCCACACCGAGCACCGGGGTACTGCGGCGTTGCGGCCAGGCGTTCGCGCTGAATTGGACGCTCACCTGGGATTCTTCGGCAATCGGATGGATGTTTGCTTCCTCGTGTCGGCGGCGAGTCCTGAACTCGTGCCGGTTCATCTTCATCGGACCATCGGGCGGTTCGCGCGCGGGGTCCTGCTCGCTGGTGAAAAGCAGATCTTTGTCCATGCCACCACGTTGTCCCCGCGCGAGGTCCGCTACCGGGTCGAGCCGACCGACTGATGGTGGCCGCAGGCCCTTGATCAGGTAGACGTAATGCGCAGACTCCCGGCTTTAGCCGTGGGGAGGACGTCAAGCGATGCACCCCTCCGGTGAGCCGAATGCCGACGTGATCTTCGCTGTCAGAAGTCCACAAGCGGTTACAGGTCAAACAACAGCGCGTTCCGTCCCGCTGGAATGCCGCGATCAGCGCTGAGAGCGACGTTTCGGGCGGTGCCTGCTGCCTGAGGGATGAGCTGTACCCGTTCGGCGCCAGGTTCGGCTCAATGTGCCGCCTCACGCCGGCCCTCGACGCCGGCCAGTGTTCGCCGCCCGCGTTCAGCTGCTACTTGCGGCGACTTTGCATTTGCTCGAATGGACGGTGCGACGAGGCAACCCGGGTTACTCATTTGGCCAGTCCCGAGGGGCGGAGTGGATACCTCAGGCATGGTCGTCCAGACATTACGGGGAGGAAACGTTTTGGCAACGGGAGATCAGCCCGAGGATGGCAGGCTTGTGTTGCGGCAATTGGAGACTGAGATGTCGGACGCCCGCCAGCACGTCCTGAGGTGCCGTGCGGCGGGTAACGAAAAGGCCGCCCAACTGCATGTCGTCTGGATCGATCTCCCGCTCGAGGAGTGGAGCCGGTGTAGCCTGACCGCGCAACAGTTCTGGTCGGGAGAACAAACGTAGAGAAGATGTAGAGAAATCGTGAAGACGGTCTTCGCACACTGAGATCACGACATCACAGAGCGTGTGGGAGGCCCCGATGAACCGAGTGCGCGTGGGCGTGCAAGCCGAAGACCCGATCACCCTGGCGGGCTTGACGAGTTTCCTCAAGACGCGCACGGAGCTCTTCGTGGTGCCCAACCCCGCTGAAGCTGATGTGATCGTGTTCGCCGCAGATCGCGTCAATGCCAAGATTTTGGCCGATATGCGGCTTTCCGCACAGCAGTGGTCGGTGCCCAGAGTGCTTGTTACCAACGAACTCAACCCGGCTGATGTGCTCGGTGCGGTCGAATCCCGCGTGGTGGCTGTGCTGCCGCGCACTGCGGCTACCGGATCGAGACTGATCAGCAGCGTGATCGCCGCGGCCAAGGGTGGCGGCATGATGCCACCCAACCTGCTGGGCGAGTTGCTCAAGCAGGTCGATTACCTGCAGCGGGAAGTGTTGACCCCGAAGGGCTTGAGCGCATCCGGGTTGACCTCCCGGGAAGTAGACGTACTGCGGTTGATGGCTGACGGACTGGACACCGCGGAGATCGCGCAACGGTTGTGCTACTCCGAGCGGACGGTCAAGAACGTCGTCTACGGGGTGACCAATCGACTCAACCTGCGCAACCGGCCACACGCGGTGGCCTATGCGATGAGAGTCGGAGCGATCTGATCAGAAGGAGACGGCCGACGTGGGTGTGCGACTACGCGAAACCGGTGGCCGCTCGGCTAACTTCCCTGCGCTGGCTACCGAATCCGGCGTATGCCGGAAGGTCGCGGCACGAAGGAGGACCTCGATGCTCGCCACGGATGAGATCCCCGCGAATACAGCGGGATGCGTGCTTCCGTGCTCCGACGAACAGGGCAGCGATCGCGAACTGACGCTTGTGTTCGCTGGACGTAGGATGGTTCTGACCACTCCAGATGGTATTGACGTGGTGCTCACGCCGTCGCAGGTCGAACGGTTGCGCGCGGCGTTGCGAGATCTGTTGTTGGATGTCGACCCAGGCGATTACGTGTGAATTCAGGTCAGCGCCTTGTCTGGGACGTGTCTGCGAACTTCGTCGACGACAGCGAATCGAGAGTGCACGTTCAGCTTGCCCAGGATGCTGGTTACATGGCTTTGCACAATTCGCCGTGGGACGGCCAGCTCGGCCGCGATGTCCGGGTTGGAACGTCCTTCCGAGACCAGGATTGCGATCCTGACCTCTTCCGGAGACAGGGCAGCCCAGCCTTCGGCGGGGCGCACGACCCGGGCGTGCGGACTCGGGAGAATCCCATGTGCGCGGAGCCTGGACTCGGCTCGGCGGATGTCCCAGCGGGCGGACAGCAGGCCGAATTGCTCAACGGCCTCATCGAGTTTGCGCTGGGCGTCGTCCTGCAGATCCCGTTGCGCCAGGAGCAGCGCCACATCTTCTAGAGCTGCGGCGAATTCGACCCCGCGCCCCACCTCTCGGTAGTGCTGCGCCGCGGCCATGATCGGTTCGGGGTCGCCCGAGATGAGTCCTTCGCAGCGGGCAGCTGCGGTGAACGCCCGAGCCGGCTGACTTTCCTCGGCCGCTTCCTCACGGCACACGTCCAACGCTCGGTGTGCCCGGTCGAGGTCGCCGAGCTCAACCGCCAGCCGGACGAGGTCCGGCAGCCATTGGTGCCGCAGCATCAGAGGCGCGAACCCCGGACTTAGGATCGGATCCATGATGGACAGAGCCTTGTCCGGTTCCCCGCGTTGCTCGGCCGCCAGTGCCTGCGCGACCAGCAAGAAGTCGACGTTTTCTCGCTCCGCGCCGCTCGCCGGCGAGTACTCCTCGGCCGCGTCGAGATGACGTGCGGTCGTCTTGGTGTCTTCCCGCCGCCCGGCGATCAACGCGCCGACTCCGTGCGAGAGCAACGCGGCCGGACCGGGCTCGCGCAACCCGTAGAACGAGATCGCAGGTCCATCCTCGGTCAGGGTCTGCAACTCGAGCATGGCTTCGTCCCAGCGGCCCACCCAGTAGTAGTGCACCGCCTCGGTCACCTGGAGTCCGCTGGACGAAAGGTGCTGTGCCGCGACCTTGCGGGCCGAGCGCATCGCCTCTTCCGCCTCGCCCAGGCGATCCAGGTTCTGCAAGGTGAACGTCCGGTTGTCGAGCAGATCGAAGCGGAATTCGGAGAGATCGGGATCATCGCCGATCACCTCGAGCGCCCTGTCGACGTACTCCAGCGCTCGCCTGTGATCCCGGCGCACCGTGTCCACCAGCCACCTGGTCTGCAACGCGTGCGCGATCGGGTAGGGCTCACCCGCCGTCACCGCCTCCGCATAGGCGTCAATGGCGCTATTCTCGGTCGCGTCGAGGTCGCTGAGGTCGCCGCGGCGGAAGTTGGCCTGCAACGATCTGTGCCTGGCTCGCCAGATCTCCGGGACCGCGAGATCGTCTGCCGAGCCCCCCAGAGTGTCGATCGCCGCGCCTGTTTCGCCCCTTCGGAACAACATCGCTGCCAGCAGCTGTCGCATCTCCGCCGACCGGTACGGGTCGGTCGCGATGGCGAGGGCTTGCCGCACTTTCGGCTCAGCGTCGCGGCCCGCCCGGAACTGCACCTTCGCGAGCGCGGCGAGCAGCACTTCTCGGTTGGCGTCACCGGTCGGGCAGCTTTCGAGCGCACGTTCGAACAGCTCGATGGCGATCAGCGGCGCCCGGTTGGACACCGCGACGTGGTTGTCCGCCAGCCACTCCAGCACCCAGCGGTCGTCGGCGGCCGGTGCGGCCAGGAGTTGTTCGGCGACCTGTCGCACCGGGGCACCGCCGCGGGCGAATGCCTCCGCCGCCTGCCGGTGCAGCGCGCCCCGCACTGCCTTCGGGATTCCGTCGTAGAGCGCCTGCCGCAGTAGCGGGTGCCGGAACGCCAGCTGGGTCTCGGCATCGACGACGACATCGGCAGCGACAGCTTCCTCAAAGGCCGCCAGAAGCTCGAACACTTGTTGGCCAGTGGCCGCGGCAACGTCGGTGACGGAGAATTCCAGACCGAACAGCGCACCCCAGCGGAGCACTTCCCGGGCACGTGGGGATAGGAAGTCGAGTCGCTTACCGACAGCGGCAACGAGGGATTGAGGGGCATCCGAGATCGATGACGCAGGGACGTCGGCAGTGCCGTCGCCGATGGCCACGGCGTCGGCCCGCAGCAAGGCGTCGGTCATTTCCTGGACGTACATCGGGTTTCCCGCGGCGCGTCCGGCGATTTCCCGCAGCACCGGACCTGGTTTGGCGCCGACCAATTCGCCGAGCAGCTGTTCGGTCTCGGTCTCGGACAGCGGAGCCATCAGGAAAACCTCGCCATCCCGCGATTCGACGGCGCGGCGCAGTTGTCCCACCTCCGCCCGGTCTGGTGCCGGGCGTGATGCCGCGACCAGCAGCAGTGGTAGTTGGCGTGTCGCCGCGCAGAGCCGGTGCCACACCAGCACGCTGGCCTCGTCCGCCCACTGCAGATCGTCGATGACCAGAATCAGCGGCGAGATCGCGCAGATCTCATCGACGAGTTCGAGTAGCCGGTGAACCGGGTCAGCGGAATGCTCACCGTGCAGGGTGGCGGCAAGCTGTGCCCGCCGCGGGTCGGATGCCGTCGTGTCGATGCCGAGACACTCCGTCATGACCTGGAGCGGGAATCGCTGACTCAGTTCGTCGGCCACCGCCCATGCGAGTTGGCAGCCGCGGCGGCCGGCATCTGCGAGAGCAACTGTGAGCAGCTCGGATTTTCCGATCCCCGGATCGCCCTCGATCCACACCGGTCGGCCACGGCCCGCGAGTACCTCGACAACCAAGTCCTGCAGGCGTGCGACTTCCGAAGCGCGTCCGACGAAGCGGCTTTCCTCGCTTCGCTGCAGTGCACGGGTGACGTGGGCCGGAACGATCGAGAGCGGTGCGCTGCTGGTCGACCGTGGTGCTCTGCTAGCCACCGATGCCCTCGCCGGCTCTGCGTCCAGTGCGGGATCGTTGGACAGGATCTGTTCGTGCACTCGACTGAGCTCGGGCCCTGGTTCGACACCGAGCTCGTCAACCAGCATCCGGCGGGCGTCCCGGTAGACCTCCAATGCCTCCGCCGGTCGTCCGCTGCGGTACAAGGTGGTCATTAACAACACGCGCAGGGACTCCCGCAACGGGAAGTCGCGGACCAGCCCGGCAAGCTCCGCAGCCAAATCCACGTGACCGCCCAGTGCGAGGACAGCGTTCGAACGGTGTTCGATGGTCGCTAGGCGCAATTCCGCCAGGCGTTCGCGTTGGCGCTCAGCGAATGGCCCCGGAATGCCGGATAGCGCTTCCCCGCGCCACAGACCCAACGCAGCGTCCAGGGATTTAACGGCGGCCTCGCAGTCACCGGAGGAAAGCTGTTGCCGGCCCTGGGCGCGCAGTCGCTCGAAGATGGCTACGTCCAGGGCTTCCGGGGCGAGCCGAAGCGTGTAACCGGCTGGTTGTGAGACCAGGACGCCGTCGTTGGACCGTCGGGAGCGCTGCGGTTCGAGGTTGCGGCGCAGGCCTGAGATGTAGGTGTAGACGCTTCCTTCGGCGCTGGTGGGGGGGCGTTCTCCCCACAGGGCGTCGATGAGTTCATGTCGGGAGACGACGTGATTGGCGTGCAGCGCCACCGCCGCGAACACCGCTCGTTGGCGTGGTGGGCCGAGCGTGATCTCCTCTTGTCCGAGCCAAGCGCGTGAAGGCCCTAGCAATTCGACCTTGAGCGGGCCGCTCACGCTCGCAGGCATTGCCACCCCTAGTTACACAGAAGCCACCGATGGTTGGGTCTCTTGCAAGGTAGTGCACCTTCGGGCATCCGTTTGTGTCCTTGATCTTGTTTGCGCGAAGGACTGCCCGTTTGTACACGCTTACAGTTTGCCCGAAGGATTGCCTCTTTGTGCACGCGCGCCGTTAGGAGGGGTGCATCGACACCGCGACGTCTTTGACGGCATCTCGAGGCCGGTGTCATTTCTGCTCGTCAGCTTGACCCCTGGGCTGTTCCACGCCTTGCGGCGGGTGGTCGTCGGCGGTTTGCGGCGGCCTGAAGACGGCGTGAAGAAGTTGTGGATCCAGCACGGCCATGCTGGTTGACGTGCAGGATCCGACGCTAAGGAGTGCAGCCATGGTGAGCCAGAACCACAAGACGATCCGCTCTACCGCGGTTTTCGACCTGATGGCCCCGGCGGGCGTGAAGGCGCCGGTTTGGGTGGAACTGCGGTACGAGAGCCGTGAGCCGTACGCGGTGAACATGAGCTTCCACGCGGGGACGAGTGGTCAGATCGACTGGGTGATCGCCCGGGACCTGGTCGCGGACGGGCTGCTCGTTGCGAGTGGCGAAGGTGACATGCAGATAACCCCTCACCCCGACAACCACGAGCTCGTCATCATCGCATTGAGCTCGCCCTCCGGGGCGGCCGCTTTCGAAGCGCCCGCTGACAAACTGGCGGAGTTCCTGGACGAAACCTACGACGTCGTCGCCCCCGGTGACGAGCGCCAGTGGATGAGCATCGATGAGGAACTTAGTCGATTACTGCAGACTGACCTGCATTGATTGAGGTAATCTCAGTAAGGCTGTGTCGCCGGTCGCCTGGGTTGAGAGGCGGCGTTGGGTCCTTGATAGAACAGTCCTCATCACAATCATCTTCTTCCGGGCGGACCCCACGTGATCATCTAGCGTTTGCCTGTGATGATGGTGGAGGCTTGTTCCGGTGCGTGGTCTGAATCGTATCGTGCCTGGCCTTGATGCCTTGAGCGTGATCAGTCGGCTACGACTCGCGGAGGGTTTGCCGCCGTCGGTTTGATAAACGTGTTTCGATAGGGACCTTCGCGTCCGGCACGATCACAGGTCTGACCGTCACGGTCGGCGGTGGGCCTGTTGTGTTCGGTGAGCAGACCAGCGGACAACGCCCATGACCAGCATTCTGCCGCAGCCTCAGACCGACAGCCGGATCTCATCCTCGTTGGGGCGGGGCTGGCCCACTTCCTGCGTGCCGCCGGTGTGGATGTAGTCGAGGTCAACAGGCCGAACCGGGCGATGTGCAGGCGCCGCGGCAAGAGCGACACGGTGGATGCCGAGGCAGCCGCCCGCGCGGTGTTATCCGGTGAGGCCGGGGTCACGCCGAAAAGCGGTGACCGGCCGGTGGAAGCGATTCGGGTGCTCAAACTCGCCTAGGACATTGCGGTGAAGGCCAGGTGCAGGCGAGCGACCAACTCAAAACTGTCGTGGTCAACGCCGCGCCGCAGTTGCGCGAAGAACTCGCTTCGGTGAGTCTCAGCCGGCTCGTTGACCGTTCCGCCAACCTGGATTCCAAGGCATGTTGCGGTTTCGCCGCCGCTGTCGCGTACACCTCGGTCGGCCGTCTTGTCGTATCTAGTACAGCTCGCTGAGGAAATCCACGACCTCCAGCAGCGCATCACCACGGCCGTCAAGTCCGCCGCGCCCGCATTGCTGCAGTTGCGTGGTATCGGCCCGGACTCCGCATCGACGCTGCGCATCGCCGCTGGCGATAACCCGCACCGGTTGCGAAGCGAGTCCTCGTTCGCGGCGTTGTGCGGTGTCAGCCCGGTCGAGGCGTCCTCGGGCAAGCTCAGCGCCATCGCCGCAACAGAGGCGGCATCGGCGGGCCAACGCTGCGCTGCTCCGAGCCGCACTCACCGGCCTGCGATGGGACAAGCGCACCCGCGAGTACCTGCAACGGCGAGGCACCGAAGGTCGGTCCAGACGCGAGATCATTCGCTGTCTCGAACGCTTCCTAACTCGGGCCGTATACCGAATCATCCGCGATGCACTCGCCACGCCCGTTTGACAATTTTGTGAGACCGCGCGGGCGGCCTGATGGGCATAGGTGCATCACGCTCGACGTTTCCCGTGAACACGCCTGGTATCTCGAGCAAGTTGCTGACCGATGACCGCCGCCGTTGTCGTACCCGCAAAGGACGCCAGGCATTGAGTTGTTTCTGTCAGGCAGTGCTGCGTCTGCGCTGGTTCAAAGACCGACCTGCGGTCTCGCCCAATCCGCGCCTTTTCTGGCAGCAGAATAGGGGGTAGGAATTCCTACCCCTCGAGTGGGTCTCCACAAGTCGGCGGGTCTTTGCAGGATCACCGGCGGCTGCGGGGTTCGAGGCCGTGCCGCACTGAGTGGATCTTGCTGCTGAAGACGCGCGTGCATGCGGAGAGCTTGCGGGCTGCGCTCTCGCGGAATCACCGCACGGATGTCGACTTTCGGACGACCACACATACCCTGAGCTGGACGTTCGGATGAGCCGAGCCGTGGGGCGGGCACATCGCCCTGTCTTCGGTGTACACCGGCAGAATCAACGAACGCGGGGAGACGACCGTGAACGCGGCTCGCTGGGGAGGTGCCTCGGACGGCGCAGGCGCCATGCCCTTCGTAGAAGGCAGCCTCTGGTATTTCTGCGTAGCTGGCTTTCGGGCGTTTCCGGGGATCAAGCCAGACCGAGGAAGCGGGGTGCTCTGATCCTGACGGTCGGGGCGTCAAGAACAGCTTGCGAGTCCAAGCGATCAACATCCGTGAGGTTGCCGTCGTACGTTTCGATGACCATGCGGAGAAGGCCACGGTCCTCGCGGGACATCCGCCGCCGTTTTTCCGCCCCGATGGACGCCATCGCCTCCGCTGCGGCCAGCACGTTTCCGCGCTCCAGGTCGTTTGCCACCATGTTCGTTTGCTCCTCGTCGAGGGCTGAGCCCATGTGGAAGAGCACCTGATCGAGGGCGCCTGTGAAATCCTGTGGTTGGGTGGCCGGTAGGGCTGTATCCCGGTCCGTGATGGACATCTCATCCTCCCTTTGGGCGGTCCGAGCATAAGGTATGAAAGTGTGCGGCTGATCTTTTTGCCGCAGGGATGCGGACCGCCTTTGGCTGGCAATTGACGCGATAAAAGCTTCAGGTGGGAGTATTCGTTCCCGATGCCTGTATTGCAACGTTAGCGCCCCGCTGAGGTATCGGCTAGCGCGTTGCCCTCGTGTCCCTGCGAAGCTGCACGTATCCGCACGTGGTGGCGGGTTCGGCTAAACACATGTGCGGAGGTGGGATGGCGAGATTTCCGCGGGACTTCACGCGCGTGGTAGAGCTGATCTGGAGAAGACGTAGAGACCTTGTGGAGTCGGCTCCGGCATGTTGTTCGTGCAGTGGGAGAGAGAAACCACGGGAGGTGCGATGGAACGAGTTCGCGTGGCTGTGCTTGGCTCCGATGCCATTACGCATGCTGGGCTTGTAAGTTGCCTCAACTCTCGCGCCGAGGTGTTGGTGGTGCCGAATCGAAGCCTGGTCGAGGTGGACGTCGTCGTCCTGGCAGCCGAGCGGCTGACTGACGGGGTGACCGCCTTGCGTGCCTTGGGGACTGACTGGGAGCGCAGTGCGGTCCTGGTGATTGACCAGTTGGATCCGGCTGGTTTGCTCGCGGCGGTGGAATGTGGTGTGGCGGCGGTGATTCCACGGAGTGCGGCCACCGAGGATCATTTGATTAGAATCATCCAGGTCGCCGCGACCGGAGGCGGCGTGCTGCCGCCGGAACTGATCGGAGAGCTGCTCCGCGAGATTGCTCGTCTGCAGCGGGAGGTCCTGGCGCCGCGCGGTATCAGTGCTTCCGGGTTGACACCTCGCGAGCTGGAGGTCGTCCGCTTGCTGGCCGAGGGCTTGGATACTGCTGATATCGCTGAGAAGCTGGCCTATTCGGAGCGCACCGTGAAGAACGTTATCTACGGAATGACCAACAGGCTCAAGTTGCGCAACCGGCCACATGTCGTCGCCTACGCTATGCGCGCAGGCGTGATCTGACACGCGTCAATAGTCCGGTTCCCGTTCGGGCGCCGCAATAAGGGTGCGGACGGGTGCGAATTGCTGACGGCCGTACCGCCGATGTTGGAGAATCTGTTTTTCGTCGCCGAACGAGGAAGTTCGCTCTGCGAGGCAATCTTCTGGAAGCTCGATGCCTCAGCAGCGTCAGCCTGGGCGATCAAACCACAGGTGCACGGTGCGGGCGTAGATCGAAAATTAGAAGATTGTGGCAGCAGGGACGCTTGCTTGGCAAGTCCCTTTTTGGAGGGATTGCCGCCGTGGCCCACGTGGATCCTGGTGATCGTCCGCGGTCACACGACCGTGGCAGGATGTACCAATGGGCAGATTCGGCTTCCCGATGTGGACACACTTTTCGGTGCCCGGTGAACTCATGATCAGTTTGCGACATGGTGGTTGGCGACTGACAGATTGAGGAAGTGCGATGACGATGAGACGTTCGTCCTGGTCAACCCTCGCGTTGACCATGGTTCTGCTGGTGGTATTGGCAGGTTGCGGGGGAGTCGGCGGATCCGACAGCGGGAAGATTGAGATCAAGGTCGCGACCTTCGGCGAGTTCGGCTACGAACCGCTGTTCGCGGAGTACGAGGCGCAGCACCCAAACATCGACCTCGTGCCCCAGGTCTCCGACTTCGAGGCTCACCACAAGGGGCTGGCCACCCATCTCGCAGGCGGGAGCGGCGTCGCCGACGTCGTCGCGATCGAAGAGCAGTACATGCCGCAGTTCCTGCAGTCGAAGGACAAGTTCGTCAACCTGGCCGACTTCGGGGCCAAGGAGTTGCAGGGCCAGTGGGCCCCTTGGAAGTGGGAGCAGGGGGTCAGTAAGGACGGCAGCTTCGTCCTCGGCCTCGGGACTGACATGGGCGGTCTCGCACTCTGCTACCGCCGTGACATGTTCGGGAAGGCTGGCTTGCCAACCGACCGCGATGAGGTGGCCAAGTTGTGGCCCACCTGGGAACAGTTCGCCGCTGTTGCCGATCGGTTCAGCGCGGCGGTACCTGATGCGAAGTTCGCCGATTCCGCCGGCAGCATCTACACCGCGATCCTCAACCAGTCCGAGGAGAACTTCTTCTCCAAGGCGGACGATTCGTTCATTGCCGACCGGAACTCGAACCTGCGCCGCGCCTTCGACATCGCCGGGAGCATCGGGGCGAAGGGGCAGACCGCCAAGGTGACCACCTACACCCAGGCGTGGAACGTCGCGGTCAAGCAGGGTTCGTTCGCCGTCATGAATTGCCCGGCCTGGATGCTGGAGCAGATCAAGGATGCGGGCGGCAATGCGAACACGGGCAAATGGGACGTCACGACGGTTCCCGGCAACAGCGGCAACCAGGGCGGCTCCTACCTTGCTGTGCCCAAGCAGAGCGCACACCAGAAGGAAGCCTACGACGTCGCGAAGTGGCTGACCGCTCCAGAGCAGCAGAAGAAGATCTTCTTGCAGAGCGGAATCCTGCCCAGCACACCAGCCGCTTACCAGGCCCCTGAGGTGGTCAGCAAGACCGATCCCTACTTCGACAACGCACCGGTGGGCAAGATTTACGCGGCCGCTGCGGACACCCTGCGACCGAACTACCGCGGTCCTAAGGACAGCCTCGTGCGCCCGAAGTTCGGTCTGGCGCTTGGCCGCGTCGAAGACGGGAAGCAAACCCTCGACGAGGCGTGGGCCGAAGCAGTGCAGCAGGCACGCGAAGCAGTCAAGTAGGGACCGATGCCAGCGCGCCCGGCGTCCTTGCCGTCAACCGTTTCGGGCTCACGTTCGAGCCAGCTGTTAGCCAGGGTCGACGGTCGAGTGACGCCGTACCTCTTCATCGCGCCTTTCTTCGTGTTGTTCGCGGTGTTCGGCCTTTTCCCGCTGCTGTACACCGCGTGGGTCTCGCTGCACGACTGGCACCTGATCAACGGCGATCAGGGTTTCGTCGGGTTGGCGAACTACTCCGCGTTGTTCGCCGACCCCGACTTCTACAACGCGCTGTTCAACACCACGAGCATCTTCCTCGTTTCCACCGTTCCGCAATTGTTGGCCGCTCTCGGCATTGCGGCCTTGCTTAACCGGCCATTGCGCGCGGGAACCGCATGGCGGGCCGGCGTCCTGCTGCCGAACGTCGTTTCCGTGGTCGCCGTGGCGCTGGTTTTCGCCCAGTTGTTCGGGCGTGATTTCGGCGTGGTCAACTGGGCCTTGGGGATGTTCGGGGTGGAACCCGTGGACTGGGAGGGGCAGCGCTGGTCCTCCCACCTGGCCATCGCGGTCATGGTGATGTGGCGTTGGACCGGCTACAACGCCCTGCTTTACCTGGCGGCTATGCGCAACGTCCCGAGGGAGCTCTACGAAGCCGTAGCGCTGGACGGAGCATCGAGGTGGCGGTCGTTCTGGTCGATCACCGTCCCGGGAATCCGACCGACCATCATCTTCACCGTGGTGGTGTCGACGATCGGTGGCCTGCAGCTGTTCGCGGAGCCACAGCTGTTCGACTCGTCGGGAACCGCGGGAGTCGGTGGCAACGACCGCCAGTTTCAGACGTTGACCATGTACCTGTACGAGAAGGGGTTCGGCCTTTTCGACGCCGGGTACGCGGCTGCCATCGCGTGGGTGTTGTTCGTTGTCTGCCTGCTGTCCGCCTTGGCGAACTTCGCGCTGGTCCGTCGAATTCGGGGAGGCGGCTGAGTCATGAGCGCGAGTGTTGTTGGCCGACCGCCGCAGGTTCGCGGTTCCGCGCGCGCGCGGGGGCTGGACCGCCGGCCCGGCGGTCTGGTCTACGGTTTTCTCTTCGCGGTGGTCGCGACGTCGGTTTTCCCGCTGTACTGGTCCTTCGTGGTGGCTTCGAGTGACGGATCGGCGATCGGTGAGGCGATTCCGCCGCTGATCCCAGGTGGCTACTTCCTGGACAACGTCCGACGTGTCTTCGACACCGTGGATTTCTGGTTGGCGATCCAGAACTCGTTGATCGTGTCGGGCACGGTCATGGTGTCGACCGTCGTGCTGTCGAGCTTCGCCGGATTCGCTTTCGCCCGTCTGCGCTTCCCAGGAAGGAACACCCTGTTCCTGGTCGTGCTCGGTACGGTGATGGTGCCTGCCCAGCTCGGCGTGGTCCCCTTGTACATGGTGGTCGGAAATTTCGGCTGGTACGGCCGTTTGGAAGCGGTGATCGTGCCGGGACTGATCAACGCGTTCAGCGTCTTCTGGATGCGCCAAGCGTGCGAGGAAGCGGTGCACGTCGAGCTGGTCGATGCGGCACGGGTCGACGGCTGTTCGCTGTGGGGAACGTTCTGGCACGTCGCGGTCCCTGCGATCCGCCCGCAAGCGGCGGTGCTGGGCATGGTGACGTTCATGGCGGCGTGGAACGATTTCTTCTGGCCGCTGATCGTGCTGGACCCGAACGAGAGCCCCACGGTTCAGGTCGCCCTGTCGAGGCTGGCGAGCGGGTACTTCCTGGATTACTCGTTGATGCTGACCGGTACGACACTCGGCGTTTTGCCCGTTATCATCGTATTTGTCTTGCTGGCACGTCAGATCGTGAACGGAATTACGCGAGCTTCAGTCAACGGATGAGGTGGTTATGATCAACGGGCAGGAACTTGCATTCCCACCGGGCTTTGCCTGGGGGGTTGGCACGGCGTCGTACCAGATCGAAGGTGGTGCGAAGGAAGATGGTCGTGGAGCGTCCATCTGGGACACCTTCACCGCCCGGGAGGGCACAGTCGTCAACGGTGACACGGGTGAGATGGCCTGCGATCACTTTCACCGCTACCCCGAAGACGTCGCACTGATCGCGGAGCTCGGGTACCCGAAGTACCGCTTCTCGGTGTCCTGGCCCCGAGTCATGCCGGACGGCCGGACGTTGCAACCATCGGGAATCGCGTTCTACGACCGGCTTGTCGACGAGCTGCTCAGCCAGGGCATTGATCCGATGGTCACGCTCTACCACTGGGATCTGCCACAGGCCCTTGAAGACACAGGGGGATGGCGTGTCCGCGACACCGCCGCACGGTTCGCCGATTACGCGGCGACGGTGTACAGCGCTCTTGGCGATCGAGTTCAGGACTGGACGACGGTCAACGAGCCGTTCTGCTCGGCCTTTCTCGGCTACGGCAACGGGGTGCATGCGCCAGGAGTTGCCGAACCCGGCACGGCGCTGGTCGCGGCGCACCATCTCCTGTTGGCCCACGGATGGGGAATGGACGTATTGCGGACAGCCGCAAACCCTGGGCAGCGATTTTCCATCGTGCTGAACTTCTCGCCGGTACTGATCGATGTCGACGACGAGGCGCACCGCGAGGCGGCGCGCAAATTCGACGGTATGCATAACAGGATGCTCCTCGATCCGGTGCTGGGCCGCGGCTATCCCGAGGACGTGCTCGGCGATGTCGCTCACCTGCAGGCCCTGGAACCAGCGATCCAGGACGGCGATCTGAATGCGATTACCGCCCCGATCGACTGGATTGGGGTGAACTATTACGCGCCGACCCGGGTGGCACCGTTGCCGGATCCGACCGAACCGAGCAACTGCGGCCTTCCAGGTCAGCGAGGCTTCAACGTGCTTCCGCCACGCGGCGCGCTCACCTCGTTCGGTTGGGAGCAGACACCAGAGTCGCTGACTGACCTGTTGCTGTGGCTGCACCGGCACTGCCCGGACGTTCCGCTCGTGGTGGCGGAGAACGGCGCTGCCTTCTCTGACGCGGTCGACTTCGACGGTCGGATCCGAGACGGCGAACGGATCCGCTACTTCGCCGAGCACCTCCGCGCCGTCCACCGGGCGATCGAGCAAGGCGTAGACGTTCGCGGCTACCTCGCCTGGTCGTTGCTGGACAACTTCGAGTGGGCGATGGGGTATTCGCAGCGGTTCGGTCTGGTTCACGTCGACTTCGACACCCAGCAGCGCACGATCAAAGACAGCGCCCGGTTCTATTCGCGCGTCGTGGCCGCCAACGCCATCCCGGACGTTGCCTCGGTCGATCGAGTTGCGGACTGACATCGACGTAGCGGACCTCCGCAGGTGATTTTCCTTGTTCAGGGAAAATCCCACTGAACTCGGCCGCGGTCGGGCCCGGTGGACGGCGGGTCATCGCGGTGAAGCGCCGCCCGTCGTCGACGGTCGAGTCGTCCAGGTGTAGACGTACGGGCGGCGTATCTGTGCGGACGTCCATGTGTGCACGAAGGATCGATCGTCGGCGTGCTTCAGACTGCGTACGTACGGAGTATTGCTATGCCGCGCCACTTCTTCCAAAGGTGACTCGGGTGAATCGGCCCGCAATGCGTCGACCGCCTGGTGCATGACGGTACGCGCCTCGGAGTCGACGTCAAAGAGATGGCGGCGGCAAATCTGGTCGCTCGTACGACATCGACGTCACCGATCAACACCTGCGTGACACCGGATCGTTGTTGGCGCGCTACATCCGGCACGCGAAGAGAGTCCCAGTAAGAGGTGTGGTCGGCGCGCGCGTTCGGCCCAGCAAGCTCAAGCCAGAACGAGGAGATGAACGAGTAAACACGTGGGGCAGTACGGCGAACCCGCGAGCACTTGAACCGAGCAACGACCGGGTCTCAGAAAGTCCGGCATCTCAGTAAGTTCGGCCCTGCTGTGGACGACACTGGGTTCGGCAAGAGGTACCGGTTGCCGCAGCTCCGGCATCGCCGCTTCTTCGGGAACGCAATCCAAGCATCGGGGGCCAGATTCCTGGACGAGGTCGGCCGTAGACATGGGTTCGCTGAGCGCGCCGCTAGAGCATAGCTGGTTCGTCTCGGGACACTTGCGGGGACGGCCGCGCCGTCACCGCACCGGCGAAACGTTCTCGATCAGCGCATCAGCTCCGGTGACATCGTGGTCGCCCACCACCGGTGAACGTTGCCGCGAGCGGCACGCTGCCTGGGTTGACGTTTCAAGTTGGTGCGCGCAGTCTCGTGCAGGTTCGGCGTACTCCAATCGTCGGTGGTTCGGTTGCATCGCACCACCGCATGCATCAGCACAATTTGCCAGGTGCTGGTTCACTCCTTGCCGCAGCGGTTTTCGGCATCCCAGTCCACGCCTGCATGAGCTCACCGTAGTGCGATGACCGGACAAGCAGATCGTCGTGCTCACCGAGCAGGGCCTGTCTGCCGTCCATGACCAGTACCTGGCGCGCGCGCCGCGCGGAGGCGAGCCGGTGGGCGATGATCACGAGGATTCCGCCGCGTTCGGCGAAAGCCCGCTCGGCTCGCGCCTCGACAGCCCCGTCGAGGTGCGTGGTGGCTTCATCCAGGACGATGATCCGAGCCGGGCTCGCATAAACCCTGGCGAGAGCCAACATCTGGCGTTCCCCCGAGGACAGGCCGACGCCTCCGTGCGCGAGCGCACCGGACAATCCGCCGAGCCTCTCGACCAGACCGGCGGCGCCGACCGCGCCGGCCGCCGTCAGCAGGTGGGTGTCGTCGGCGTCGGGTGCCAGCAAGGCGAGATTCTCGCGGACACTGCCGGCGAAAAGGTAGGTCTCCTGGGGTGTGAACGTGATGATCCGGGCGCGGTGCGCGGGGTCGACGGCGTTGATCGGTACTCCGCCGAGCAGGACCTCGCCTTGGCATGGCGTGACGGTTCCGGTCAGAAGCCCGGCGAGGGTGGACTTGCCGATCCCGCTAGGTCCGACCACGGCCAGGTGGTCGCCGGGACGTAGCTGGAGTTCGAAGTCGCGCAGCACGGGTTCGGCGTGGCCGCCCCAGCGATGTGTCAGCCCCCGCACCGTGATTGTGCCGTCGCCCGGCTCGGCCCCGCCGTTTCGCCTCACCGGTGGCTGAGCTTCCCCGAGCCGATTGAGCGTGACGAGCAGCCGCAGAACCACTGTGCTCATGGTCGCGGCGAATCCGTGCAAGGCCGGCTGCAGTGTCCCCGTCAGGTACACCAGCACTCCGATCACGGTTCCCGCGCTGAGCCGTCCGTCGGTGTTCATACCGGGCGCTGCCGCGAGCACGAGGACAATCGGGAGAAAGCTACCGACCGCAATCACTGCGGTGCGCAAGGCTGCAGCGTTGGACATTCGGACGGTGGCGTTGGCCTGGGCGGTGATCGCCGCTCGAACCGTAGCGTCGGCGATGTTCTGGGCACCGCATGCGACCACGTCTCGCGTGCCGGCAAGCACCGCTCCCGCAGTTGTGGCGGTGTGCTCGTCGGCCATGGCCACTCCTCGTTGCCTGCGGGCCAGGGCAGGCAGCAGGCAGAGGAAAACCCCTACTGCGACCACGATCGGCGGGCCGATGAGCCAAATCAACGGTCCCGACATCGTTGCCACTCCAGCGAGGGCGCCGACCACCATCACCACGAGCCCTCTCGCTTGCACGAGCAATCCGGCCGTCGCGTCCCGGACGATCTCCACGTGCTGGGTGATCCGTGCGACGCCGGCGGCATCCGGGCCACCACGTGGCGGCGCGGTTTCATGCAGCACGCCTTGTACCACCGTGCGCACCAAGGTGTCGCGTAGCGGCTCGACGATCGTGCCGAGCCGTTGCCATACCAACCGCACTCCGACCGCGCCTGCCACTGCGGCGGCGGCGAATGTGGTCAGCCAAGCAAACCCCACCGCGACCCGACCCGCGGCGAAACCCTCATCGACGGCTCTTTGCACGAGCCCACCGGAAAGGAAAGCCGGCAGCGCTTCCAGCGCTGAGCATGCCAGCAGGACTGACCAGTCCCGCCAGCGCCCGACAAGAGCGCGCCAGTATCCAGCTGCGACCGTCACTGCTGGTCCTCCTCGGTGAACACTGCGCGGTAGGCAGGATCGATCCAAAGGAAGTCGTGCGGGGCGACGGCGCGAACCCGACCGTCCTCCAACCACAAAACCGCGTCCGCGCGGCGCGCGGTGCCGGCCCGGTGCGTCACGACGATGCGGGTCAGATCCGGTAATGCGGTGGAGATGGCGGCCTCCACGCGAGCTTCCGTCACAGTGTCAAGGCTGGCGGTCGCGTCGTCGAGCACCAGCAGCCGGGGCCGTCGCACCAGGGCCCTGGCCAGTCCGATGCGCTGCGCCTCGCCACCGGAGAGCGGGGCCTGCGCAAGCGGAGTGCGGTACCTCGCAGGCAAGCGGTTGATGAGATCGTGGACATCGGCCATGCGGCAGGCCGAGCGGACGTCGTCCGTGTCCGCGCCGGTGCCGTATGCCACCGCTGCGCCGACAGTGTCGCCGAGCAGCGTGGGCCGTTCGAAGCCATATCCGATGGCGGACCGGGCAACCAAATGGGTGGCGAGCCCATCGAGCAGGACGTCACCTCGGTCCGGGCGGCGCAAGCCACCCAGAAGTTCGGCCAAGACCGACTTGCCGGAGCCTGACCGCCCGACCACGGCCACAGTGTCCCCACCGGACACCACGAGGTCGACGTCGAAGAGCGCACCGTCTACACCGACTCCGCTCACCTCGAGCCTGCCCGGCCCGTGCGGCGGAAGCCGATGCGGTGCGGGTTCGGGATCGCCGTCGACCACCTCCGCTATCCGCGTGGCGCACGACCGCGCGCGGGCCAACGCCGTGAACAGCGGCATCTGCCGCACCAACCCCAGTCCAAGAGTCGTGTAAACGAGCGCGGCGAGCACGTCACCGACGCTGATGTCCCCGGTCAGAACCCCGGCCCCAGCTGTGCCGAGAACCGCCACTTGAACACAAGGCAGCAGCAAACCGGCCCGCCACATCATCCGCGCCTGTGTCCGCCACACTCCCGCGCCCGCCGCGCTCAGCTTGGGCAGGGGCCGTAGCACGCGCGCTGTCTCCTGGTCAGCCACACCTGCGGCGGCGATGGTGCGAAGGCCACCAACGGCGTCGAACAACCGGGCACCAAGTTCGCTGGAACTTTCCTGGTAAGCCAGCAAATCCGTGGCGGTATGCCGCAGGTGGGAGCGCGCTAGCAGGACCGCGAGCGGTGTGGCGCACAAGAACACGACGGCGATTCGCCAGTCGAGCAGTACGAGCGCGGTCACCGCTCCCGCCGACAGCACCAGAGCCGTGCCCAACTGGACCACGTTCGCGGTGATCTGCCCGGCGCCTGTGCAGTCACTGGAAATCCTGCTGACCGCGTCGCCGTTGGCAAGGCCTGACCGGTAACCGCCGCGGATCAGCCCGGCGACGAGGCGGACCCGCAGGCGAGCGGTAGCCGAAGCGGTGAGTCGCGCGGTCAGCGCCACTCCCATGACCTCGCCGAGGATGTGAATCGAAACCAGCGAAACCAGCCACATCACCCGGGCAGGTCCGCCATCTCCGGTGATGACGGCGTCGACGGCACCCGCGAGGGCACTAGGCAGCAGGAGACCGGTGGTGGCCGTCAGGAGGGCGGTGAGCACGAGCAAGGCCGTGGCACCCCGGTCCTGTCCAACTACCGAGCGCAGCACGCGATCGCCCCCACCGGCCATGGGCCTGCTCCTTGTCGTTCGAGTTGCCTGCGGCCACACTGGGTGGTGCGGGAGCGGCGCACCTGTCCTGCGCCGCTCCCACACCTACGACGTCACTGGCAGGTCAGCAGGCTGACCGTGCTCTGCGCGCACGCGGCGAGCAGGCTCAGGTTGCTCGAGCCGCCGTAGTTCGAGTCGCCGTAGGCGAGCTCGTTCGGGGCGTCGAGTTCCTGCAGCTCCAGAATCGTTCCCATGGTTTTGTTCCCTTCATATCCATTTCGCTAACCGACCGTGATCCGGGCGGCGTCTTTGTGGGACGGGTCAGGTGAGTGCGCCGAAGAAGGGCAGCACACGGCCATGACCGTCGAGGGTTGCGGCGACCGTCGTCAGCACCCCGGCACCTCCAGTACCGAGGTCCATTGACAGCCGTAGCAACTGGTTACCGGGGATCGCGATTCCACCGTCGCCATAGGGGATTGCATGCCAGCCCAGGGCGCAGAGGTGTCGTGCGATCGCTTCGGCCCAAATAGGGTCGGGTGAACGCCGGTGAGCCGCGGTCAGCGCCGCGAGGAGCCCACAGCGGCCGAACAGCAGGCCGGGATGGATAACGAACTCTCCTACGCAGCCGCGGAGCAGATCGGACTGCCGGCGTAGGCAGGTAGCGTCAGGGTGCCGCGCGGCGAGTTCCTCCGCCACCAGGGCGATTCCCGCGCTGCCCACCGCCAGATATGGCAGGGTGCGGGCGTGGCCGTCGCGGACCTGGAGGATACCGTCGTCGGTGGTCACGCACTCGTCCAGATCCCGGCTGAGCGCGCGGTCGGCGAGTTCGAGCCAGCCGCGGTCGCCGGTTCCGGCATAGAGGTGAGTGAACAGCAGTGCGGGGCCGGACCAACCGTCGAGCAGACCCGCCCGGCCGACCTCTCCCGGGGGCGGAGCGTGGGTCAGTGCGTCGGCGAGCTGGTCACCCAGGTTGTAGGCGTGTTCCCGAAACCCGCGGTCCTCCCTGGTGCCGGCAAAGTGCAAGAGGTTCAGCGCGATTCCGGACAGGCCTGCAGCGAAACCGTGGTCGCGGGTTTGCGCGACGAGAATCTCGGCACCGTCAAGCAGCGCGTCCGCTTCGTCGTGATGACCGAGGTTCTCCAGCACGTAGGCTGTTCCGTGCGCTCCGTCGAAGAAACCAGGACGAGCAGGCGGTCTCCGGCGGACGGCGTCGACCAGCCAGCGTTCGTGCTCCGGGTAGCGGCCCGTTCCTGCGACATCCAATGCGTGCAGGACACCCGCCGCGCCATAGGCGAATCCGGTGCCGCTGAGACGAAACTGCTCGATGTCGCCGGGGAACAACCGGTCGTCGCGTTCGGGCGTCGCTGAGCAGAGGATCGCTTCGGCGAGGCCTTTGCGCACCACGCCCCAGTCCGGATTCGGCTGGTCGAGTTCGGTCGCGGCGGAGACTGAGTCAGCCGGACTCAGCTCACTGCGGATAGAGTCGCCGTAGCCGTTCGGGAGCGGAAACCTGCGCTCGATCACTTCGACGAATCCGGATAGTTTGCCCGGGGCTAGTTCCAACAGCGGATTCAGCGGCAGAAACATCCAGAGTTTCAGCGCAGCAAGCGCATAACGGTCGATGGCGACGCCAGTGCGGCCCTTGGGAGCGCGGAATCCGGGTGCTCCGAGCGCGGGGCGTGGCGCGTCGTCGTCGGCGGAGGCCATCTCGAAGTCGATCAAAGAGACGCCGTCGTCCTCGTCGACCAGCACGTTGAGCGCGTGCAGATCCCCGAAGACCACCCCCCGTTCGTGCAAGCGGGCCAGCAGTCGCTCCACTTTTTCCACCAGTGCAACGGCGCGGTCGGTGTAGTCGGCGATTTCGTGCTCGTCCGGATGCTGCCGTGTGAGTGGATACCGACGCGCCAACCACGAGCCGAGTGGAATGCCGGGCACGAGGTCCATGGCGAGGAAGGTGTGCTCCCACACTTGGAAAAGCTCGTGCGTGGTGGGAATGCCCTCGATGTCTGCGAGGCGCCGCAGGATGTCGCTCTCACGACGCAGCCGGGTGACCGCATCGGTACCGTCGCGGTCCAGGCCTGCGTGCGGGCGGGCTTCCTTGAGCACGACCTGCTTGTCGTCGGCGTCGCGCACGGCGCGGTAGACACCGCCGCCGTTGGAGAAGTGCAGCGATGACGTCACGCGGTAGGGAAGCGCAGCGGGATCACCACTTTTGCGCGCGTTCAGCGATCCAACCAGGCAGTCGGGCACGCTAACCCAGTCGGGAAGGGAGAAACTGGCCCCGCGTTTGTCGGGAACCAGAGTTCCGTCCGGGCCCTGTATGGCGAGCACGCGAGTTCCGTCCAACTCCACCGACCGCTCCACGAAACCGCCGTAACGGACGTATAATGGACCCGTCCCATATCGAAGGTCGCTGAGGATGTACGGCCCCTCCTCGCCTCGCAATTGCTGAGACAATTCTGTCAGCGTCAGCTCCAGTTGACGCTCGTCAAGCGGATAAATTGTGACAAACTTGCCGCTCGCGGACCGCGGCGCATATTTGGTGTTGCAGGACAGGAGAACCCTGGGGCTGTGCAAATGTTTGAACGCGACACGCTCCCGCAGGCAGTACTCGTGGACGGTCGACAGCACCCTCTCGGCGTTGTCCAGCGTGGCCGATACATGCACCTTCCAGCCTTGATCGGGTAGATCGATGTCTTGTGGACGCAGCATCCGCCACGTCCCGAGAGTGCTCTCGATCCAGTCCTTTCCCGGTCCGGAAAGCATGGCTGCGTAATCGTCGTGCAGACCGGAGGGCCCGTGTTGCTCGTCAAAAAAGAGCGGATCTGCGAAGCAGAAAGCCTCGTATCGAAGATCCATTCTAGCCCTCTCGGTATGCGGACATGAGCATGCGTCCAAGTTAGTGGAAACCGCCTCGGCGAGCGCAGGACATTCCCGTTCCGGGCCGCCGATAAATTGCGCCACGTTTTTCCGGAATCGCCAAGACGCCGTTTCGGTGATCGCCGTAGGCCGAACGAGTGTATACGAAAGATGTGCTTGCCAGTAGAATGTTACTTTACGTGATCTCAATTCGAGGTAAGATTCACCCGCTTGTACAGTAACAAGACCTCCTTTCAGGGAAAATGGTCGGCTCGGAAATGGGCCCGGCCCGGCGCGGCGTGTCCGAGATCTCATGGATTCCGCTTTCTGATCGTCCGCTGCGAGGAGCGGTCGTTGGCCGGACGTTGTCCATTCGCCTTTGGGCAGACCAGACCGACTATTCGGGCAATTGATTTGGTCCGCCAGGAGCGACGTTGGCTGGGACCGGCCACCGCCGAAGAGACGCGGGGCTGCCGATATTCGTCACGCCACGAGGCGCCATGCGAGCTGTCATGACGAAGGCGAAGGCCCGCGTGCGAGGGAGCAGGTCTTCTGCCCACATGCCGACACGCAGGGCCGGAGATTCGTTTTCTGGTGGTCGCGCTGCGGATGATCGCCGAATCGCGACAGGTCCGGCTGCCTTCTCTGACAAGCTCAACCTGATGCCGGCACCGAGCGCAGTGGCCTCCCCGCCAACGGCGCAGCGTGTGAACTGGCCAGCGGAGAGGCTGCGAAGGTACACGTGCCAGCGCGGAGAGGCGCGTCGATCAGCCTGACACGCCTGAGCCCCGACGGAACGTAGCCGCAGCGCGAAGGTTTTCCGGCCGTGCCCATTCTCTTCGACGATATGTCGGTGCTACCCGAGCCGCAGCCGGTTGTCGGTGCTGTTCTCACCTCAACGAAGGAACCGCTGCAAGAGCTTGGGGGATGTGCTGGACCCGTTGATCGGCGAGTTGGTGGCGTCCAGCGATGAGCGCTTACTCCAGCACCCACAGTGGACAGAGGCCATCCGCCGGGCGGGTGGCGCCTGCCGGGTGCTCCGGCAGAACTACAGCACCTTAGCTGGCCACAGGTGCCGCGTCGGCGCAGCGTAGCTGCAGAGCGACCGTTGCTGCTTACGGTGCGGTGTGGGCGCGCCAGCGAATAGGAATCGCATACGTCGGGAGATCGGATTACCTTTTTCGCCGCGGCCGTAGGCGGTGCGGCGCAGGGGAGCGTAGCGGCCCCGCGCCGCCAAGGCTTTTGACGACCAGATTTGGGGCGTCGCGCTGCCTATTGTCGGTAGTCCACTGCGCCATAGCAGTTGCTCCGGCTGATCTCCTCGGCGGTCGGTGCTCTGTCAGGGCCCCACAGGGGCACGGGCACGACCCCGGGATCGACGATGGTGCAGTCGCCGAGGAGGTCCGCGATCTCCGCCGGGCTTCGCGGTTGTTCGGGCGTGGGCGTGCGCGAGGAGATCGAGCCTGGCCTGCATTTGTTCCTCCTTCATGCCGATGCGTGAGAGGTGGCTGACCGCCGGGTAGCTCCCGGGAGCTGTGTGGTCGGGGTAGCGGGCCATGATCGCAGCGGACTCGTCTCCGGGGACGAACGGCAGGACTCCGGCTGCGAGCACGCCGATGGGGCGGGCGAAGTCCAGCAGGTCCAGTACTCCAGGAGACGCCAGGACCGCTTCCGGTTCCCGGATGTCGGCTTCGGTGACCGTGACTCGCGGTTCGTGATCGCGGAGCAGGTTCCGCGCATGGTGCACTGCGATGGCGTCGTGGTCGCGGTAGGCGATCCGGGCGCCCGGTTGGATCTCGTGGGCGATCTCGTGGACGTTGCCGACGGTCGGAATTCCCGACCCGAGGTCAAGGAACTGGTCGACCGCAGAATCCCTTCGCAGAAGGCTGATTCGTACCGGCACTCCACGCCAGGCGCTGGTGAAACACCAACGGGATGGCCGAGCCTTCACCGGTTTGCCGGAGGACCCTGCCGCGCTGAAGCCGAGTTGTCCACGCCGAAAACAGGGTTCCTGCGCGGGCCCGCCACGCTCACTGCTCACCCGTTGCCGAAAGCCAGTCACGTCGTCGGCAAGGTCGTTGCTGCACCTGCACGGTGAATCTGGATCTCCGGCGGGGTTTTAAGGACACGACTTGGCTCGATCTTCCGAGGCGAGGCTGTGTCCATCACAGCCAGCGCTCTGAGGTGGCCACAGTCGCCTCGATTATTCGGGGCGGCGCGATGAACCTTCACCGGCCACGTGCCGCATAGAGGGTGCTCATCAGCCGCGGGGGTGTCCTCGAGCTCAGTCGACTGCGGAGGAGAACTGCGGCATCGAAACCGCCGGAACGCGGGGTGCCTCCGGCTTCGGCTCTTCGGCTCGAGGCGTGGTGAACAGCGTTTCCGCTACAGGCTCGGGCTGCTCGACCGGCTTCGGGGCGACCGGTTCGGCGGCCTTCTTGCTGAGGTGCTCGCGGGTGCGCTGCGCGGCGCCGCGGATCTGCTCGGTCAGCTGCTTGTTGGCCTGCCGGACCTGTTCCTCCTCACGCTCCTGCTGGCGTGTGCTGCTCGCCGGCTCGGGCTTCGGTGCGCGCGCGGCCTTGATGTAGCGGTCCAGGACGACCCGGAGGTGTTGGGCGTGCTCGTCGTTCAGGTCGATTTCATACGTCACACCATCCAGCGCGAAGGTGACGGTGTGGTTGGCCGGGGACCCGTCGACATCATCGACGAGTTCGACCTGAATCCGCTCGGCCATGATCACCTGTCTCGGGAACGTGCCCCGCCTCGATTCGCGACACTTGCAGGTTAAGACTACTGCGAGCCTTAACCACGTTGTAGCACGCGGCAGCGCCGTTGTCTCGTACTCAACCATAGAGCAGCTCGTTGCCCAACCGATAACCGCCGGGCGGGTCACGGTACCGCCGCACCCTGCGACGGTCCGTGGCCACCAACGGACAGTAACCGCTGCGGGACAATCCGAGAAAGTAATCCAGCGCAAGTCGCAGAAAATTCCGGCGGCTGGATCATTCTTGCAGCGATCGTTTATTGTTCGCGAGGTCTCACTTCGGTAACAGCGGGTATTTCGGACATGGTCTCTTTCGTCGCGCAACCCTTGATCGTCGACCACGGCGCACCCTGAAGAACGCCATCTACGGGCTGTCCGGAAGGCTGAAGTTGTGCAACGGGTCCGATGCCGTGGCCTATGCGGTCAGGTTTAAAACGATCTGACATCGCTGGCACTGGTCGTGAGTGCGAAAACCACCTGGAGGGTATGTTCGCACTCACGACTTCGTTGCAGATTCACCGTAGGAGATCGATCACGAGCACCTGGGCACCTCTTCCCACGCACGGTTTCATTTCTGCGTCGGTGCCTTTGGCGCTACCCGAGTCGCCGATGCCTATGCGCCCCTGGCTCTCCTACGGGCCACTCCCATGCAGTCCGCTGGGTTCGATCTCGAAAGATCTGCCTTGTTCGCAGTTGTCCATTGGTTCTAGCGGCCCGCCCCAGGCCCCTCGGACAGTGCCTTCAGGCAGCCTCTGCCATAGTGGGTACGGGTGCCACCGAATACGGTAATTACCTTCACCCGTGGGCTAGAACAGGGTAGTTGGCGGCGCCAATTCGTCACGCTGGCGCTGCACCGCCACCAGCGGGACGTAACCGGTGGTTCTGGATGCGCCCATCGGTCAGGCACAGGTGGGGAGCCGTAACGGGGCGCAGTCGCATCCAGCACGCGGCAGTGTTGACTGGGCGCCCAAAGTGGTGGACTCCACGCGCTGGACGTCCCCGGATGGCCGGCCGACCGGGATCAGCATCCAGACCATCGGTGCGGTAACAGCTCCGAACGCGGCGGCCATTGTCAGTGGTAGGAGATGCCCCATGAATCTCCTGCCGCTCGGTTGTCCGCACCCGGCCGTGTCTGTTGTCTCGGCTTCTGCCGTCTGTCGGGGCGGCGTCAGCTTCATCCAACCCATGTTCGGGTGCTTCCCTGCGAGCGATCACGTCCAACACATCAAGCCATGCTGTCGTTTCGCTCCCGCGTCCGCAGGTGTGTACGAAAGAAGTCAGCAATTCCGGACGCGGCAGCCCCTTTCGGCCCAGAACGTCGGCGAACGTGCTGCGCCAAAATCTCACCACGCGCGGCCGCCCGCTCCTCCAATTGCCGGTAGGTCAGCTGTGATTCTTGCTTGAGCCGTCGCATCAGCGCTACGAATTCCATGGCGCCGCGCGGCTATTTCCCATCATGCGGCGACGACGGGTCCGCGATCGTCACTTCCACACCGGCAACCCCTCACCACATCCATCCGCTGACGCGGCGGAACACGCTGCGAACGATCCTGCGGCGACTGCCGCTCATTCGCGGGCTCGATCTCAGAAACAGCCAATGCGCACTCGAGAAACGCGTCATCAAACGACACCGGAAACCGGTAATTGCGAGTTAACGCCATGCAAAATCACTCTGATACAAATTCGAAAACAGCTCCAATAATTCCCCGGACCGGCTCCCTGGGCACGTCCGTCGCAGTCGATCTTCCGGGGATAACTCCAATCTACGCCGGAGGCCCCGCCCGCAAGTAACTACCAGCACAACCGGATGTGATTTATACCATGCAAGGGCACTCTGTCTGTGCGTGCAAACATCCCTGACCTGGAAGTTTTGCAAAACGATAGGATCGCAAAATGGCGAATAAATGCGTCGGAAAACTACCATCGGACGAGTGATGGCTGTACTCAAACGGCCTAGTCTTGCCATTCATAGCGTAACCGTAAGATCGATCTGCGTACAAGTTCACTTGACGTGCCAGCAGTCTGCTATCCGGGAACTTGCCACGCTCAACAGCCAGCCGCTACCCCCGATCAGCGGTACGCCGTCGGCTGTCAGACGGAGGTTTTCCGCCTGACAGCCGACGGCGCGTCGCTCATCCCCGCTGGTGGTCGCCGACATCCTCGGCGCCAACGGCGAGGTCGTCGGCGAGGCGAGCCGCATCGCAGAGACCCCAGAGACATCGTGCGAGCCCTCGCAAACCTTCGGGCCAAGATCGAAAACGTGGGCTATCACCACCAGGGAAGCTCTGGGCGTCCGGCCAGAAAGGAGACCACGGTAGAGCGGAGGACTAAGTTGTGCCGGGCTGACCCGGTTCTTCCCGTTGGCCGAGCGGGGCCTCCGCGGCATTAGCGGTAATTCGGAGATGCGATGGAGAGGTTAACGTCGGGCGAGCCTATAGTCGGCGAACGGCGAGCACGGCTCAGCGCGGAAGTAGCGCAAGAGCACTCGACGGAGAACGGGTTCCAGTCATCGTAGCGAAACTCGGCAACTCGAAGCACTTCGTCTATACCCTCTTGCTGGAGAGTGATGCACCACTTCGCGGGGCTGCGGTCTGTGTTGCGTCTGAGTGCAGCTAGCGGCACGGATCAGCATGGATCATCGCTGTTGAACGGATGTGTTGCCGAATTTTTCGCTACTCAATCAAGGGGTGCCGCCAAGACGGCGCCCGCCGGGGACCCGCGCGGGCTTGAGCCTGCGGCCTGGCGGCCGACCGCGCCCGCCGCGCCCCGGCGACCACCTTGGGACGGCGTAGGGAGCTCCTCAGGGGGCCTGTCGAATCCGGCCTCGCCACCCCAGGGGCCGGCAGGTCTCGGGCTCGGTCAAGCGGCCCTGGCACTCCCAGGCGAAGGACTCTGCCGTGCGACCGTCACGACGCATAACGTAGAGCCCGTACGAGCAGGGGGGCAGCACGCCGTGAACGCGACAGTCATCCGCTGGGGGACGGGGCACGAACTTCTGATGCGGATTGAAAGGACGTCCACCGGCACGTGGCGAGTTACATTCGGAGTGCCGGGGCGTCCCGAGGTGACGGTCGCGTACGACACCGAGAAGGAACTGCGCCGCGACCTCGCAGCCTTGCTCGATGGGACTGCGGAGCCGCCATTTCACGGGTGGCCGATACCCCGCGAAGAGACACGCCAAGACCAAGACCAGTGAGGACCCGCTCGATCAACGTCCGGCTCGATCATGAAAACCCGGGACGCTCGCCGTCTCCCCAGACCCCGGCAGGTCAACAGGAAGTGTGGAGCGGTGACGCTGCGGTTCGCTCGCGGTTTTTCCTCTTTCAGCCGACCTCCGCGGTTAAAGCGAGTGGCTACGCACCCGGCGAATCGTGCCATGACTGGTTGGCATGGGCATTGAGTTTAGTGCACACCTTGGTCGACACCGTTGGGTCGTCGAGCGCTGTTCGGCTACCTCTTGCCGACCATCCGATACGGCGGTACGAGCGATGCGGCCCTTGTTCTGCGGGACCCTCATGCTTGCTGCCGCTCTCATCTGCTGCAAGAAAATCGCAAAATGATAGACGCTCTAAATGCGGGCCCGATGTGCGTCTTTTGTGCGTTTTCGGGTTCGAGGGTCGTCGGCGGCGATGGTCAGCGCGGCCGGGAACGTCGCCAGCAGATCGGCGCGCAACCGGTTGAGCAGACGGCGCTGGTCGCGGGCGGCGCGTTCGTCGGCGCGGGCGATAGCACGCAGTTCACCGGCCAGATCCCCGTGTGGAACGAGTTTGCGCAGGTCCAGGAACTGATCCAGCGCCAGCAGACAGCAGATACGGGCGTCTTCGGCGTCGTTTTTCTTCTTCGCCGGACCGCGACGGCGCGCGACCAGGTCCGGGTTGACCGGTAGCAGCGTGAATCCTGCGTCGAGGAGTGTTTCGACCAGCACACCGTGGCGGGTCTCGAGCACCACACGCACCTCCGCCGGATCGGGTTCGAGGTCCAGGCAGCGAGCCACCAGCCGGGCCGCACCCGCGGCGGTGTGGTCGATACGGAACTGCTTGACCACGCCCTCACCGGGACGGCCAAGCGCCACATCGTGGAACGACTCGGCCCAATCTATCCCCACAGCAAGCAAAAGCGTTGCCTCTCATCAGGTTTCAGTTGTCACCGACCGGGGCTGGAGGCATTGCGTCGTGCTGATAGACCAGTCCTCACCGGGACGACACCTTCCGAGACGACAAGCCTCGCTGCAGTCCCTTGGCGGGGCCAAGGTCGTGCTGGCCACTGCCGCCAACTCCGATGCGATCACGGCGACGGTTGACGGGCTGTCGCATCGCGGCGAGCTGGTAATGATCGGTGCCGTGCCCGAGGCCCTGGGAATCAGTCCGGTCCAGTTGCTCCTGCGCGCCAGGATCGTCCGCGGCCACCCGTCCGGCACCGCGCAGGACGTGCAGGACACCATGGCTTTCAGCGCCCTGCACGGAATCCGGCCGATTATCGAGGTGCTGCCGCTGGAACGAGCCGACGAGGCGTACCGGAAGATGCTGTCCGGAGCCGCCCGCTTCCGCATGGTGCTCACCACTGGCTGAGGAAGCGCCGGGTTCTGCTGCGGCTTCACGAGTTCCCACGAACGACTGTCTTTTGTGGGCAGACGCACGGCTTCAAACCCTGTCTTTGCGGGGTCGGCCTACGGGGCGCGGAAACGTGGTCAGCGGGCTTCGCCTTCGATGTGGTCCGCCGACGTGTTCGTCGTCGGACCACATCACAAGGTTCACTTACTGGTCGACGCGCTGAGCGCGCCCTCCTCGTGGTGGGGCCAGCGGGCCGGTTCGCCGACGGGCATGTCGCCGAGCACCGTGACGCGGCGGCCGACCCGGCGGCCGGCGTAGTCGTTCACGGCGTAGTGCTGGGTCGCTCGGTTGTCCCAGACCGCGACCGCGCCGGGGACCCAGCGATAGCGGCAAACCCGTTGCGGGCTCTCGGAAACTTCGAACAGGTGGTTCAGCAGCGCGTCGCTTTCACCCGATGTCAGCTGCGGGATTCGGCGGGTGAACATGCGGTTGACGTACAGCGAGCGGCGGCCGGTTTCCGGGTGCGTGCGCACCACGGGGTGCTCGGCCTCGCTGCGGAACGAACCGTTCGGGTGCTCGAAGACGTGGACCGCGGTGAGCCCTTCGAGCAGTTCGGACACCGGCGCGGACAGCGCTTCGAAAGCCAGGTACTGGTTGCTCCACATCGTGTCCCCGCCTGCCGGCGGGCATTCCACGAGCTGCAGCACCGATGCGATCGGCGGCGAGGGGCTGAACGTGACGTCGGTGTGCCAGACGTCGGCGCGCGCGCCCTGATCGGAGTCCAGCACCACCAGCTCGTCGTGCCCGGGAAGCTTCGGCAGGAACGGGTGCACCTCCAGTTCGCCGAACCGGCGGCCGAACGCCTTGTGCGCTTCCGGTTCGAGTCCGGCCGCGTCCGGGAAGAACAGCACTAGGTGGTTTAGCAGCAGTTCCCGCACTGCGGTGAAATCGGAGTCGGTCAGCGCGTCGAGCGGCACCCCGCGTACTTCCGCGCCGAGGGCCCCGGACACCGGGCGCACGTCGAAATGGTTGTCGGTCATCGGTTTCTGCCCTTCTCTTGACGTTTTTCGGGCAGGGAAAATGCCCTTTCGTCACCCGGGAAAAACATTCGGGCGATGGTTGACGGGAATTGTTCTGAATTGGCACTCTGGTCGTGCCGGACATGTTCCGGCGGCCCCCGAACCCCTTCGTCGAAAGGATGCTCATGCCGCACGATGCCGCTGCCGAGCTCGCCCGCCTCGTGGACCTGGCGACCCCGTTCGCGATCCGTACCGCGGTCTCGCTGCGGCTGCCCGAGTTGGTCGAGGCCGGCACCACCGGCTTGGCAGAGCTGGCCGCCGCGAGCGAGTGCGACGAGGACTCGCTCGCGCGGCTGCTGCGGCACCTGGTGTCCGTCGGCCTGTTCGCCGAAACCGCGCCGGGCGCTTACGGGCTCACACCGCTGTCGCGCGAGCTGCTCGGGGAGGACCAGCGCTGGCAGCGCGGCTGGCTCGACATCGACGGTCCGGGCGCGAAGATGGACCTCGCCTACACCGGGATGCTGCATTCGGTGCGCACCGGCGAATCCGCGTACGGCCGGGTGCACGGCGTCGAGTTCTGGGCTGACTACCAGTCCGACGAACGGCTGCGGCTGTTCTTCGGCGCGATCATGGCAGCGCATGCCTGGCAGACCGGCCCGGCCGTGGCCACAGAGTACGACTGGTCCGGGGTGCGGCGAGTGCTCGACGTCGGTGGTGGGACGGGGGCGCTGCTCTCGGAGGTGTTGCACAAACACCAGCACCTGACGGGCGCCGTGCTGGACCTGCCACCGGTGCGTCCCGAGGCTGAGCAGGCGTTCGCCGAGGCCGGGCTGTCCGAACGCGCGGAGTTCGTCGGCGGCAGCTTCTTCGATCCGCTGCCGGTCGGCTACGACGTGCTGCTGGTGTCGCGGGTGCTGACCGACTGGAACGACGAGAACGCCACGAAGATCCTGCGCCGCTGCGGCGAGGCTGCGGGGCCGGAGGGACGTGTCGCGATCGTCGAGGTGCTCGTCGGCGAGGAGCACGCGAAGAACAACTCCTCGTTCGACCTGCAGTCGCTGACACTGCTGGGCGGTCGTGAGCGCACCAGCGAGGACTTCCATGCGCTTGCCGCGGCTGCGGGCCTGTCGGTGCACGCCACGCACCGCTGGCCGAGCGGGCTGGTCATCGTGGAGTGCACCGGCTGACACCGCGCTCATGCCCAGGACGGGAGCTGCCGGGCCCGCGGGTCCGGCAGCAACCCCAGCTGGTGCAGCCGGTCCAGCGGGGTCAGCGGGTGCACGCCCAGCCCGGACATCGTGTGCATCACGGTGTAGCTGATCCGGTCGTTGCCCCCGGTGCCGCGCAGCGCCCGGCGACCCGCGAACCGGCCAACCCGCGAAAGGTCCGTGATCATCCTCGCCGCGTTGTGGCTCGTCCGGCCGATGTGCGCCAGATTCTCCCGGCGCGCGGCCGAGTACCGCGTCAGCGCGTGGTCGACGGCGGCGGGGGCGAGCGAGCCGCCCTGCCGCAGCATCGTCGCGAGCTCGTGGGCGTCGGCGATCGCGCTGTTCATGCCCTGCGCGGCCATCGGGTGCACAGCGTGCCCGCTTTCCCCGACCAGCGCCAGGCCCGGGACGGCAAGCGATGGCGCGAGGAACCGGGACACCGGCAGCAACTGCCGGGCGGCGAGGTTCGTGCGGATCGACTCCTCCAGCGGTGCGAGCGCGGGAGTCTCCCGGACCAGATCGGTGGCCCAGCGGTCCAGTCCGTCGGCGCTGAGACCGCGCATCTCGTCCGCCCCGGCCTGCGCGTAGAGCCGGATCCGGCCGTCCGGCAACGGGTAGCGCAGGCGCAGCCCGCGCGGCGTGACGTAGGCGGAGAAGTCGGGTTCGACCTCCGGTGCGTCGTGCAGCTCCAGCGCGACCAGCCGGTGCGGGTAGTCGTCACGGCGGATCTCGATACCGGCCTCGCGGCGCAGGCGGGACGACATGCCGTCGGCGGCGACCACGAGCGCTGCGTCGACGACGGCGTCGCCGATCCTGACTCCGGTGATCCGGCCGCCGTTGGAAACCAGACCGGTCACCAGTTCGCCGCGGCAGAACTCGACGTTGTCCGGCAGGGATTTCGCTAGCGCTTCGAGGATCGCCGGGTAATCTTGGGCGAGCAGCCAGTTGCGCTGCGTGGGCAGGCGCGCGTAGTCGAGGGCCATTTGCGCGCGGCCTTCGGCGTCGCGAGCGACCAGCTTCCCGAGCCGCAACGCCCCGGCCGCTTCCAACCGCTTCGCGACGTCCCACTCGTGCAGGATCGCCAGCGCCCCCGGCTGGAACACCTCGCCCTTGGCGACCGGCCGCACCCGCTCCTGCTTGTCCACCAGTAGCACGCGCCGGCCCAGCCGACCCAGTGCGCATGCCGCCGCCAGCCCGGCGACGCCGGCGCCGCACACCACGACGTCGTAGGTCATTCCGCCACCGCCTTCCGGTAGCGGGCGAGGGCTTTCAGCGCGAGACCGTGCGCTAACGCGGGATTCGGGTACCGGCATACGTGCCGCACGTATTCGTTTACGTTCGCGGCGGGCCAGCCGCCGGCGGGCAGCCGGTGCGCGAGCAGCCAGTCCACACTGGACCGTGCGGAATCCGGCCCGGTACCGGCGGCCAGCAGTGCCGACACCGCCCAGCCGGTCTCCTCGACGGTTCCGGGCGCGCCGTCGCCGGTGCCCCACGAGCCGTCGGCCAGCCGCGTGCGTTCGAGCCACGCCCGCGCGCGCCGTGCCGGTTCGCTTTCTGCCGCACCGGCTTTGGCGAAGGTCTGGAGCACGGCCGAGGTGCCTGCGGTGTGCATGCGGTACCAGACGGACTCGAAGCTTCCGTCCGGCTTCTGCGCCTTGGCCAGCCAGCGCAGCGCCCGGCGTACGCGGCGGTCTTCGGCGGGCACGCCCGAGTCCAGCAACCCGTCCACGGCCTGCGCGGTCATGTGCGGGCACGGTCCGCTGTTGGCGACCTTCGTGTTTCGCACGCACAAGCCCCACGAGCCGCGGGTGTCCTGCTGGAGCGTCAGCCAGGTGACGCCGCGGCGCACGGCATCGGCCTGGTCCGTGCCGGGCAGGTGGTTCAGCACGGACAGGATCTCGCCGGTCTCCAGCGTCGCGGGCCAGCCGCGAGTTCCCGACCAGCCCCAGAACCCGGGCGCGCAGCCGAACGCGGTGAACGGCTGGTCCTGTTGCAGGCGAAGGAATAGCTCCTTGACGGCGGCCAGTCGGGCGTCTTCCGCGTACCCGGCTTCGAGTAGACCGGCGGTGGCGTACATCGACCAGGTCAGGTCCAGCGGTCCGCTTGACCACGAGCCGTCTTCAGCGGCCATCCGGCGGAACCAGCCGACGGCACCGTCGACCATGTCACCGCCCAGCCCGGCGCGGGCGAGCCCGGTGCAGATCAGCCCGGTCACCCAGGCGTCCTCGCACCATCCGCCGGTGCTGCCCTCGTGCTCGTAGACCTGCCGGATCACCCCGAGCGCGTTCGGCTGCGCGAGCTTCGCCAATGACTGCTGCAGCCAGGTCAGCGGTTTGTGCCGCGCCTGGGCCAAGCCGAGCGCGGAGACCATCGGCGCGCGGAGGTCGAACAGCCGCCGGTACAGCCCGGGCAGCAGCGCCAGCTCAAGTGGGAACCGCCGCATCTCGCGCGCGTCGAGCCAGCCCACGAAGCCGTAGAACTGCCGACACCACGCGACGACCTCGCTGTGCGGGATCGCCTCCAAGCCGCCGAATTCCCGCATCCACTCCTGACCGGCCTCGACGGCGGTGGCATTGCCGCGCGGATCTGTCAGGTGCAGCACGGCCGACGCCACTGCCGTCGGCCCGGCCTCGGACGCCTCGCCGGGCACCATCGCCCAGCCGCCGTCGGCGGCCTGCGTGCGCTTGAGCCAGCCGACGCCTGCCTCGATCAGGTCCGCAGCCCCTCCGGGATCGGCGAAGTGCAGCGCGCACACCGCGCCTACCGTGCCGAGCGTCGAGGTCAGGCTTGCTCCGCCGTAGTCGAACACCCCGTCCTCGCGTTGTGCGGCGAACAGCGCCTCGGCGCCCTCGCTGATCGCCTCGGTGATCTGGCCGGAACGCAGGAAGGTCACACCGGGTCCTTTCTCCCGGCCACCGCAGGGGCGGGCGGGAACTCGTGGCGGGCGCGCATCAGCGCTTGGGTGAGTAGCGAGAACAGCAGGACGGGCAGCACGAGTGCGATCGCGAAGCTGCTGCCTGCGGCACCTGCGATGACCGCGGCGGCTAGCACGAGGCGTTCGGCCACCAGCAGTTCGTGGGCGCGGAGCGCGGTCCGCGCACTCACGACGTCGCCCGCGCGCACCAACGGGGTGAACGCGCAGGCCCCGATGATGGCGGCGACGGCGGTGATAGCAAGCTGCGCCGCCGGATCTGGTGTCGCCCACAGCGCGCCGAGCGCGACCAGCGCGACGCCACCGCTGTACAGGCGCAGGGCGAGCAGGGCCGCGTGCCGGACGCCGCGGCGCACCGGCACCGAGCGGTAGCCACCGGCACGGTCGCCGTCGATGTCGCGGACCGTTCCCACCAGATTCGACGCGGTGTCGTGCAGGAGGAAACCCGCCGACACCGGCAGCAGCGGCCACGGGGGCGAGGGCGCAGCCGCCATTGCGCCGATCACGAGGGTGAGCGCGGTGAGCGAGCCGCGCGTGATGTTGCCGGCGATGCCGCGCTGCTTGAACACCTTGCTGTAGGCCACGATCCCGGCTACCGCGACGACGAACAGCGGCACGATCCGCCAGTTCGCCCACACCACCAGCACGGCCGAAAGTGCCGCGCACGCCAGGCCGCCGCACAGCGCGGCCTCGGTGGACAGCCGTCCCGACGGGATCGGCCGATGCGGTTTGCCGATCGCATCGAGGTTGCGGTCGAAGTAGTCGCCGAGGTAGTGCCCGGACAGCCAACCCAGCGTCGGGGCCAGCGTCGCGACGACCAGCGCGTCCGCACGACCCACGCCCCCGGCCACCGTGGTCCCCGCGAGCCCGAGCAGGGCGGGGTAGCAGGAGGTGTAGGGGCGCCAGGTCTGCACGTGAGCGAGGACCGACCAACCGATCCGGCGGCACAGTCCCGTGATCGTCGGCGTCACGATCAGCGGTCCCTCCGCGCCGCGAGCTCGGCCACCGCGCCGAGCAGACCGGCGGCCTCGGCGACGGGGAGCACGCCGAGGCCGGACTTGGCCAGCCGCACCTCCTCGCGCGCCTGCGCCAGTGCGAGGTCTAGCGCGCCCGTCGCGACCACGACCTCGCGCAAGGCTGCCAGGGCCGCATCTGGTCGGAGCCCGCCGGCCAGCACCTGCTCGATCCGCCACCGCTCGGCCGCTGCTCCCTCGCGGTGGGCCAGCAACACCGGGAAGGTCGGACGCAGGTTCGCCACGTCACTCGTGTCCGGTTTCCCGGTGACCGCGGGATCACCCAGGAACGGCAGCAGGTCGTCGTACATCTGGAAGGCGAGGCCCGCGTGCTCGGCGAACTCCGTGACGACGCCGACCTCGCCGGGCGATCCGCCGCCGAGCACCGCACCGGCCTGGCACGAGCCGCGGAACAGCGCACCGGTCTTGAGCGCGGCCATCTGGAGGTAGGCCGCGAGACCGCTGCCCGGTGTGTCGTGCGCAGGCGGCACGAGCAGCGCCTCCTGCAGCTGGCCGCGGCACAGGTCTTCGCCCGCTCGCGCGAGTATGCGCACTGCGGACAGGATGTTCGCCTCCGGCACGGCGCATTCGGTAAGCGCACCGAACAGCTTGATGATCAATGCGTCCCCGGTGACGATCGCGTCGGACACGCTGTAGCGGGCGTGCACCGACGCCCGGCCACGGCGGGTGTCGTCGCCGTCGATGATGTCGTCGTGCACCAGTGAAGCCGCGTGCAGGTACTCCACGGCCAGCGCTGCGGGCATCACCGCGTCGCGATCGCCGCCGACGGCCTCGGCCGAGGCCGCCAGCATCAGCGGCCGCAGTAGCTTGCCCGGCGACAGCAGCGCGTAGCGGGAAACCTCGTCGAGGCGTTCACCGGTGGCGGGCCAACGCGTGGTGAGCGCAAGCCGGATGTCCGTCGCGACAGCGGACGAGGTGACCTCGTGGATCAGGGCGTCCGAGGCGGTCATTGGGTGAACTCCTTGGCCAGCACCAGCAACGCGTCGTTCGCCTCCGGCGTCCCGGTGCTCACGCGCACCCCGGCGCCGGCGATCTCGCGCACCACGACGCCGCGCGCGACGCAGTAGTCCACAAAGGTCTTGTTTCGTTCCTCGAGCCGCAGCCACAGGAAGTTCCCGCCGCTGGGCGGCACGTCCCAGCCCAGTTCGAGCAGCCCGGTCCGCACGCGGTCGCGCTCGGCCGCCACCTCACGACAGCGTTCGCGCATAGCGTCCTCCGCGTCGAGCGCCGCCAGCGCCGCGGCCTGCGCGACGGTCGGCACCCGGTAGAACGGCATCATCGGCCGCAGCGCCGCGGCCACCGGTTCGGCCGCCACCAGGTATCCGACGCGGAGGCCGAGCAAGCCGTGGGACTTGGAGAACGTGCGTACGACCGCGACCCGGTCGTCGGCCGCCGCGAGGGCGAGCCCGTCGGCGATCTGCGCCGGGTCGGCGAACTCGCGGTACGCCTCGTCGACCAGCACCAGCACGTGCGCAGGCAGCGCGGCGAGGAAGTCCGCCAGTTCGGCGCGGCCGAGCACCTCGCCGGTCGGGTTGTTCGGGTTGCACAGCAGCACGACCTTCGTCTGCGCAGTGACGGCGGCGGCCAGCGCTGCCAGGTCCTGGCCGTCCCCGTCCGAGGGCACCGCGACCGGTTCGGCCAGCGCGTTGCGGATCAGCAGCGGGTAGAGCTCGAACGACGGCCAGGCGTGCACGACGGCCGTGCCGGCGCCGGTGTGCGCGGTGAGGAACTGCTGGATCAGGGCCCCTGAACCGGCGCCGGCGACCACCCGCTCCGGCGCGAGCGCGAACCGCTCCGCGATCGCGTTGGTGAGTCCGGTGGCCAGCGCGTCGAGCGTGAGGTGCATGCGACCAAGGCTGCTTTCGGCCGCTTCGAGCACGCCGGGCAATGGCCGGGAAGTGTTTTCGTTCAGGGACAGCTGATGAATGATCTTAGTCACGTGAATGAAGGCCTTTCCGTTGCCGCACAAGGGCTTTCCATTGCCTGTCACCACATTCTAGATCAGAGCTTCCGACAGACTGCTGTATGTAGTGATCGATTGTCAAGCAGCTGAAAGCAAATTGTCCATCGGTCAAAACTGTGACATTCGGTCTTGCTTTCCCGGGCACGGTCGCCGGAATTTTGGGCATCATTCCCGGTGGTGGATCGACGGTAGGCCGACAATTCCCTAGTCTCACGTGCTAGATGAGCGCACTCCGGTTTCCGGGTTGTGACGAAGGTGTTTCCGTCGGCGGCTCAAGCCCAAGGCGGCGAGGTCCTCGGCCAGCACGTCGAAAGCCCGGCGCTTCCCGCGCCTGTCGGGCCAGATCCGCCGCGCGGCGCCGGATTTCGCCGTCGGCGAGCACACTGCTGGTCATCTCGGCCAACGCGTCCGGCGTCGCTGCGGCGGGGTCGACGTGCAGGCCCAGCCGGCTCGGTGACGCGACGTGCATTGTACGGCTGGTCGGCGAACAATGGCAGGTTCCCCATCGGAGAGCCGGCCTGCACCGCCTCGTGGACGCCCCCGAAGCCGCCGTGCGAAAGGAAAATCGCAGCTCCGTCGAGCAGCTGTCGTTGCGAAGCGAATGAAACCAGGCGGACGTTCGCCGGTCGCGGCCCGGACTAGCTCTCCAGCGCCTGCCCCAGCGACACCACGCCGGTGCAGGGCAGCTCACCGAGCGCGGCGACCATCACGGCGAGCAGTTGCAGGGTCTCGGGGACGACGGCGTGCGCGACCGTACCGAGCCAAGCGAGCACCAGCGGCCGTTCGGAGTCAGCCGTAACTGCATGTGGCGCAACCGAATTCGGCCGATAGGCTTGCAGGGATGGCGCGCGCAGGCGCCCCGGGTACCACGCGACGGGCACAACAGCGGCCAGCAGACCGTCGTTCGGCTGCCACGGATCGTCCGTTGGAGCGAGCCCGAGATCGACCAATTGACCGTTGAGCGTGCCGCGCAGGAACGGCAAAATGTGCGAACGAGTACGGCGCGATGTCGAGCACCGCGCGGGGCAGGTCGAGCCGTTCTGCGGCGAGGTAACCGCCGAATTCGTTGCACTCCCGGACGACCACGTCCGGCCGCCAGTCCGCCGCCGCAGCGATCAGATCCCGGGCGAAGATCCCGGCAAGCGGCCCGGCGAACGCCTTCGTCAGCGGACCGGGGTCCTCGCAGGCGCGCGCGGTCTCCTCGACGAGTTCGCCTTCGGCTCCGGCGAGTAGTAGGGCAGGCTGGTCAGGACGATCCGCATCGTGCCCCGTTCACCTCCGTGCGTAAGCGGTCTCGGTGCCCAGCCCGCGGAGCACGCCTTCCGGCCGGTCCGCGGTGACGGTGAATCCGCGTTCCGCCAGCGGTGTGCGCACGGCAGCCGGGGCACCGGCGAGGTCGTGCACTTCGAGCACGACTGCCGGGTCCTGGCCCAGTCGTGATCGTCGATTCCGGCGAGCGCGTCGGCCTCGACGCCCTCGATGTCTATTCTCAGTAGGTCGATCGTCGCGGGCAGATCGACGGTCGCGAGCACGTCGGAGAGGCGATCGACGGGCGTCCGCGCCTCGCTGCGGACAGCGGGCAGGCGTTGGCGGTACGCGCGTTCCTCCGGCGTGTCGGCCAGCTCGCCGATCCTGGCCTTCTGCTCCGGGTACCAGGTGGATCCCAGGCAAGTCGGGGAAACATGTGAACGCGATCTCCGGTTCCGGTCGCGTGCCGAGCGCCCGCCGCAACGCCGTGACGCCGGTGGTGTCGTGCCGGTCGAGGTTGGCGAGCAACGCCTGGTACGTGCGGGGCATCGGCTCGATAGCGGCCACCCGTGCCCGCAGGTGGTGTTGCTTGGCGTACAGGGTAAACAGCTCGATCTTCGCGCAGAAGTCGATCACGACCTGGGCGCCGTCGAGCGTGATCCCGCCCCGCAGGACGCAGTTCCCGTGGGGGATTTCGGTGTGGACCAGGCCGATCTCGGCCGTGTCCCCGGAATCGGGAATCGTGAATCGCTGACCGGCACGTGGCACCGGAATTCGGCTTCGAGATCGACTTACCGGAGCCCAGCCACCCTACCGCCACCTTTCCGACGCGTCCGGCGGTCCAGAATAGGAGCGCCCGTGCAGGAGGGTCAACCACCGTCGAAATCGCTACCACGGGCGGGGTTTCAATAGTAAGTCCAGTGCGGTCAGTCCAGTGTGGACGTGTATTCGCGGGGTGGATCGCCGGGGGTGGGGACTGCAACTAGCCCTCAAATAAGCGAGTCGGTCACTGTGGGGGCGGTAGTAGCCGAAATGATCACTTTGGCGTGAGCGTGGGATATGCCGATGAGTGGTGGGGGGCGTTGTGGGGCTCGTATGGGCCGGTGTCGTGGCGCTCG